>NZ_JBICZB010000069.1:0-43146 GCF_043201815.1 Kitasatospora sp. NPDC048296 | reverse complement strand
CGCACCCCACCCGGGCCCCCACCAGCCCCCATCCACCACTCCGGGGGCAGCTCAACCCTGCACCGCTTGACAAAGTCCGCTACATATCAGGGCCTGTCCGGCGGATCCTCGCCGGGTCCGCGTCTCGGTGTCACTGCTCCCGCGCGCTTCGGGACGCCCCCGGCGGGACCGCCCCGGTTGCCGGGGGTGACACCCCGTCGAAGGATGGAGGGGTGACCCCGCCCGGCTACCTCCGCCACCCCCACCTGCACGGCGACCTGCTCACCTTCACCGCCGAGGACGACGTCTGGATCGCCCCGCTGGACGCGGACGGCGGCGGGACCGGACGGGCCTGGCGGGTCGGCTGCGACCGCACCCGCGTCAGCAACCCCCGCTTCTCCCCCGACGGCACCACCCTCGCCTGGACCAGCTGGCTCAGCCTGACCCCCGAGGTGTGGACCGCCCCGGTCGAGGGCGGCGAGACCCGGCGGCTCAGCTTCTGGGGCAGCCAGGACACCCGGGTGCGCGGCTGGCTGCCGGACGGCGAGGTGCTGGCCGTCACCTCCTTCCACGAGCCCTTCAGCCACTACACCTGGGCGCACGCCCTCCCGCCGGACGGCTCCCCCGCCCACCGGATGCCCTGGGGCCCGGTCCGCGACGCCCAGATGGCCCGCCGACGGACCGTGCTGCTCACCGGCTCCGCCCCGCACGAACCCGCCTCCTGGAAGCGCTACCGGGGCGGCGCGACCGGCCGGCTCTGGGTGGACGGCGAGCTGATCCTGCCCGGGCACACCGGCCACCTCGCCTCCCCGATGCCGGTCGGCGAGCCCCCCGACGACCGGATCGCCTTCCTCTCCGACCACGAGGGCATCGGCAACGTCTACTCCTGCCGCCCCGACGGCAGCGACCTGCGCCGGCACACCGACCACGCCTCCTACTACGCCCGCGAGGCCGCCACCGACGGCACCCGGATCGTCTACCAGCACGCCGGCGACCTCTGGCTGCTCGACGACCTGGACGCCCCCGCCCCGCGCCGGCTGCACGTCCCGCTCGGCGGCGCCCGGGCCGGCCGCCGCCCGTACCAGGTCAACGCCGCCTCCCAGGTCAAGGACCTCGCCTGCGACCAGACCGGGCGGGCCGGGGTGATCACCGTGCGCGGCAGCCAGTACTGGCTCACCCACAAGGACGGCCCGGCCCGCGCGCTCGCCGACACCCCGGGGGTGCGGACCCGGCTGCCGGTGGTGCTCGGGCACACCGGCGAGGCGGCCTGGATCACCGACGCGCAGGGCGCCGACGCGATCGAGGTGATGCCGCTGCCCGGCCACGAGGGCCCCTCCGGGATCACGGGCGGGGAGAGGCACCACCACCGGGTGCTGGCGGCGGGCCGGCTCGGCCGGGTCCTGGAGCTCACCGCCTCCCCCGACGGCGCCCACCTCGCCGCCGCCGCCTCGGACGGGCGGCTGCTGCTGGTCTCGGCCGCCGACGGCGAGGTGCGCGAGCTGGCCGCCTCCGACTACGGGCCGGTCTCCAGCGCCCGGTTCTCCCCCGACTCGCACTGGATCGCCTGGTCCCAGCCGGCCGCCGGGCGCTCGCTGCGCCGGATCCGGCTCACCCGCACCGACGCGCCCGCGCCGATCGTCGACGTCACCGACGGGCGGTTCGAGGACGAGCATCCGGTGTTCACCCGGGACGGCCGCTACCTGGCCTTCCTCTCCTGGCGCGGCTTCGACCCCGTCCACGACGTGCACACCGGCGACCTCTCCTTCCCGCTCGGCTGCCGCCCGTACCTCGTCCCGCTCGCCGCCGACACGCCCTCCCCGTTCGCCGCGCCCGCCGAGGACGGCGCCCCGCGCGGGGACGGCGGCGGGGACGGCACCGTCCGGGTGGCCCCCCAGGGCATCGGCGACCGGCTGCTGCAGTTCCCGGTGATCGCCTCCAAGTACTCGGCCACCGACGCGGTGCGCGGCGGCCTGGTCTGGCTGCGCTGGCCGATCTCCGGCACCCTCGGGCAGACCTTCGCCAGCCCCGAGGACACCTCCGGCCGCCCCTCGCTCGAGCACTACGACCTGGTTCGGGGCAGCCGCAGCACGCTGGTCGACAAGCTGGACGGCTACGCGGTCTCCGGCGACGGCGGGTCCATCGCGGTCTACTCGGCCGGGGCGCTGCGGGTGATCCCGGTCGGCGCCCCCTCCGCCGGGACCACCGTCGACCTGCGCCGGATCACCCACACCGTGCACCCGGCCGCCGAGTGGCGCCAGGCGTACCACGAGGCGGCCCGGATCGTCCGGGACCAGTTCTGGGACGAGCGGATGTCCGGCCTGGACTGGCCCGCGCTGGTCGCCCAGTACGAACCGCTGCTGGAACGGGTCTGCTCACCCGACGACTTCGCCGACCTGCTGCGCGAACTCCTCGGCGAACTCGGCACCTCCCACGCCTACGTCACCCCCTCCCGGCGCGCCGAGGGTCCCTCGCTCGCCCAGCAGCCGCTCGGCCTGCTCGGCGCCAGCGCCCACCGCTCCCCCGACGGCCGCTGGCTGATCGAGCGGGTGCTGCCCGGCGAGTCCTCCGACCCGCGCGCCCGCGCCCCGCTGGCCGCCCAGGGCATCCGGGACGGCGACGAACTGCTGGAGATCGGCGGCCGCCCGGTGGACCGGCTGCGCGGCCCGCTCCCGCAGCTGGCCGGCACCGGCGGCACCACCGTGGAACTCGCCCTGCGCAGCGGCCCGGACGGCCCGGTGCGGCGGATCACGGTCACCCCGCTGACCGACGAACGGGCCATCCGCTACCAGGACTGGGTGGTCAAACGCCGTGCCCTGGTACGGGAGTTCAGCGACGGGCGGTGCGGCTACCTGCACATCCCGGACCTGGGCGGCTCCGGCTGGGCGCAGTTCAACCGGGACCTGCGGCGGGAGCTGGACAAGCCCGCGCTGGTGCTGGACGTCCGCGGCAACGCCGGCGGCAACGTCTCCGAACTGGTGCTGGAGAAGCTCACCCGGCAGGTCCTCGCCTGGGACTTCACCCGGGACCGCCAACCGGTCCGCTGGCCCCGCCACGCCCTGCGCGGCCCACTGGTGGCGCTGGCCGACGAGGCGACCAGCTCGGACGGGGACGTGATCATCGCGGCGATCGAACTGCTCGGCCTCGGACCGGTGATCGGCAACCGCACCTGGGGCGGGGTGGTCGGGATGACCGGACGGCACACCCTGGGCGACGGCACCCAGATCTCGGTGCCGAAGAACGCCTCCTGGTTCAACGGCGGGCTCGGCTGGTCGGTGGAGAACCGGGGCGTCGAGCCTGACGTGCACGTGCTGCGCACCCCGCAGGACTGGGCGCGCGGGCGCCACCCGGAGCTGATGACCGCCGTCCAGCTGGCCCTGGAGCTGCTGGAGGACGCGCCCGCCGCGGCGCCCCCGCCGGAGACCACACCCCGGCCGGACCTGCGGCGGCCGCCGCTGCCGCCGCGGGCGGGGTGACGGGTGGCGTCACCCGGTGAGGGGCGGCGTCACCCGGGGCTCATCCCCAGGGGTCGCCCTCAGCGGTCATGTCGGCGGCAGCGCGCCGGTCGGCCTCGTCCTGGGCGAGCTTCTCCTGCGTCTCCCGGGTGCGCTCGACGTCGTTACTGAACGCGTCAACGGCCTCGTCGTGCGCGAGCGCGGCCCGCTGGGCGGCAGCCTGCCCGGCGGCCTCGTGCGCCTTGTGTCGGAACATGTCGAAAATGCCCATGGCTCCTCCTCCGGAGGGAAATGTCGGAATACCGGGCTGCCCCCACTCTCACACCGGGTCCGCGCGGACGCACCTTGAGCCTTTGGTCCCGGCGGAACGCGCCGAAGGGCCGTAGCCGGGGACGTTCGGCGGGCGGAGGGTGGCGGTGTGAGGAACTCGACCGAGGAACTGCACGACGGACCGCGCCGGCGGGTCGGTCCGCTGGCCGCGCTGGACGGGCGGCTGCCCGGCACCCACGACCTGCTGCTGATGCAGTGCCCCAGCTCGCTGCGCCCGCTGACCGGCGGCGAGCTGCCGCAGTGGGCGCGAGCGGTACTGCGGGCGCACCCGTGGGTGACGGTCGGCCGGGCGCCCTCGGTGGTCGGCACCCCGGTGGACGTGCCGTACTCGCAGCGCTGCACCCGGGACCCGGAGGCGGCGCCCGAGCACTGGATCCCGGTGACCGCGCGCGGCCCGCGCCCCGGACAGCGGCTGGACGCGCTCGCCCCCTGGGCGGCGGTGGCCCGGACGCTGCGGCCCGAGCGGCTGGCCGAACGGCGGGAGCGGCTGGATCCGGGGAGGGTCGCCGGGATCCCGGCACTGGCCCTGCTGCCGGAGGTCGGCCGGCTGGTGGCGGACCACCGCCTCGCCTGGGGCCCGATCGGCGCGGTCGGCTACGAGCTGGGCACCGGCATCCCGGTCGCCGGGCCGCTCAGCCCGCTGCGGCTGGTACTGCGCGCCCCGCACCCGATCAGCCGGAGGGACGCGCTGCAGCTGCGCCGGGCGCTGAGCAAGCTGCCGGTGCCGGTGCAGGCGGAGCTGGAGACGCGTTACGGTGCGGTGCAGCTGGCCGAGTACGCGGCGGGGGTGCACACCTTCACGTTGCTGACGCCGTACGGGCCCCGCGAGGTCCACGACCCGTGGTTCCCCCGGGGCCCGTACGTCTGATCCGTCGGGTCAGCCGCTGACGCTGGGCGTGCCCGTCTCCAGGTGGCCGGTGAAGCGCTGCGACCAGCTGCCGTCGACGTCCACCGTGACGGTGAAGTCGTACCAGCCGTTGGTGTAAGCCACCGCGTTGAAGAAGTCGCTGACGTTGCCGCCGGCCGGCACCTGGTACGTCCAGGGGCCGTCCGTCCGGTAGTTGTTGGAGGTGATGGTGAACGTGATCGGCGTGCTGCCGGAGTTGGCCATCGCGAAGTAGACCGCCAGCTTGCCGGTGCCCGGCTCGACCGCGTACGAGGCGGTGACGGCGGCGTTCTTGCCCTGCTGGGTGAGGTCGCCGGTGAAGCGGCGCAGGAACCGGTTCGGGCCGACCACGGTCAGGTCGTACTTGCCGTTGCCGAAGCCGTTGGTGCCGCAGTTGAAGAAGTCGGTGACGGGGCTGCCGGAATTGACGGTGTACTGCCAGGGGCCGCCGCTGCGGTAGGCGTTGGCGTAGGCGGCGAAGTGCGCGGCCCGGGCGGCTCCGTCGTTGGACATCTTCACCCAGACGTGCATGATGCCGCTGGCGTTGGTGTCCCAGTGGTCCAGGTTGGCGTTGGGCCGGTACGGCAGGGCGCGGGCCGGACGGGTGCCGGGCTCCTGCGCGGGCAGCGCGTTGTTGCCGGGCGAGGGGTTGCCGAGCGGGCCGCAGGTGGACAGACCGATGGTCTGCGAGGTGTCGGGCAGCGAGGGCATGCCGTACACCGGATTGGCGAAGTCGAAGATCGAGGTGAGGTCGCCGCAGACCTGGCGGCGCCAGGCGCTGATGTTGGGGCTGGTGGCGGGCTTGCCGATGGCGGCGGTCCACACCTCCAGGAAGCGCAGCACCGAGGTGTGGTCGAAGGTCTCGGAGTTGACCCAGCCGCCGCGGCTCCACGGGGAGACGGCGATCAGCGGGACGCGGAAGCCGAGGCCGATGTTGGTGGAGTTGTAGAACTCGCCCGCGGTGCCGGCGGGCGCCGCCGGCGGCGGGACGTGGTCGAAGAAACCGTCGTTCTCGTCGTAGTTGATCAGCAGAACGGTGGAGTTGAACACGTTGGCGTCCGCGTTCAGGGCGTCCATCACCATGTGGACGAAGTGCGCGCCGTCCTCGGGGGTGGCGTAGGGGTGCTCGGAGGACTGCTGGTCGGCGACGATCCAGGAGACCTGCGGCAGGGTGCCGTTCAGCACGTCGGCCCTGATCGCGGCGGCGATGTCGTCCGGGGTCCGGCCGGTGACCTTGGGCACCGAGCCCATGCCCTTGACGGCGAGCGGGCTGCCCGCCGGTGCGCCGGTGAACTGGCTGAAGTAGGCGAGGGCGTTGTCGCCGAAGTTGTCGCCGGCGTTCTGGTAGACCTTCCAGCTGACGCCGGCGTTCTCCAGTGCCTCGGCGTAGGTTTGCCAGCGCAGGTTGGACTCGTCGCCGCCGTCGTAGGCCGGGCCGCCCGCGGTGCCGGCGGGGTCGATCATCCCGCTCCAGTGGTAGGTGCGGTTGGGGCCGGTCGCGCTCAGCACCGAGCAGTGGTAGGCGTCGCAGATGGTCCAGTTGTCGGCCAGCGCGTAGTGGAACGGGATGTCGGCGCGCTGCAGGTAGCCGAGGGTGCGGACGGTGCCCTTGGCGGACACCCAGGAGTCCATCTTGCCGCCGTTCCAGGCCTTGTGCTGGTCGGACCAGGCGTGCGAGAGGTCACCGTTGCACTGCGCCGTGGTCTCCGGGGAGCCGCTGCTGCCCGAGGGGTTGAAGGCCCACGGGTACTGGCGGAAGAACAGGCCGTTCGGCTGGTTGAAGACGCTGTAGCCGCCGGATATCTGGATGGTGGCCTTGTCGGCGAAGCCGCGGACGCCCTTGAGGGTGCCGAAGTAGTGGTCGAAGCTCCGGTTCTCCTGCATCAGGATCACGACGTGCTGGACGTCGGTGATGGTGCCTGTCGTGGTGAGCGCGGTGGTGGAGGCGGTCGCGGCGGCGGCGCTCGGGGCGGCCTCCGCGGCGCCGGTGCCGACCGCCGCGAGACCGGCCGCGGCCGCTCCGGACAGCGTGACGAACTTCCTACGACTCAACTCGGCCATCAGCCCGGTCCGTCCCTTCACTGGCGATGTTGTGTGCACAACTCGAGGCCATCGATCGCGGAGCAGTCTCCACCACGGCCGCAGTGGCCCACCAGATGCGTGCGCCAGGTTTGTCGGACTGTTCGTCCGGGTGTCACCGAGCGACGCCGGGCTGAACGCCCGGCTGATCCGTCGAGGAGGAAATGAGGCCGGTCAGCGGTCCTTGACCTCGATGCCCAGTGCGTGGGCGAACTGCGGGGCCAGTTCCAGCAGTTGGCTGGAGCTGATGACCGCTCCGCGCAGCCCCTGGTGGCCGTCCGCGAGCCCGAGCCGGGCGGCACCGCGCAGGTCCGTCCTGCTCAGCGTGGCCCCGCGCAGCCGGACCTCCTCCAGCGTCGAGCCGGGGAAGGACACCCCGGTCAGCTTCGCCTCGCCGAAGTCCACGTCGCGCAGCAGGCAGTCCTCGAACACCACGTCCCGCAGCACGGCCGACCGCAGATTGACCGCCTCCAGCTTGCAGCCGCGGAACACCACCCGGCGCAGCGCCGAACCGTACCCGGCGATCCCGGCCAGCACCCCGCCGACGAAGGCGCTGTCCTGCCACTCGGTGTCGCTCAGGTCGCAGGCCACCCAGCGGCCGGCCTGCACCCAGACCTCGTTGAACCGGGCCTGGCGCAGCTTGACCCCGCTGAGCGAGACCCCGGTGAAGGCGCACTCCAGGAAGGCCGCGCCGGCACCCGACTCGTCGGTGCGCTCACCGCCGTCGAAGTGCGCGGTGTCGTACCGCTCGTCGCTGCGCAGCGGCCCGGTGTGCGGGCGCAGCAGCTCGGCGTACGGGAGGTCGGCGAGGCGGTCGGGGACGGAACGGGACATGGCGGCGGCACCTTGCGATCGGGGGCGGACGGTTCTCGTCCGCATGCTCGCACGCGGCACCGACAAGGCCCCGGACCGACCACAGTGGCGTGCGGCCGGTCCGAGGGCTGCTCAGTGGATCAGCCGTGCGCCCAGAGCGAGTTGACCCGGCTGCGCTCGGTGCCGTTCGGGTACGGGTTGGTGCAGGACGGGCCGGGGCCGCCGCCCGACATCAGCTCGCTGCACGGACCGGAGTAGTGGTCCGGCAGGCCGAGCACGTGCCCGGTCTCGTGGGCCGTCACCCGGACCGGGTTGTACTGCCGGCTCTGCTGGTAGTCGAGGAAGATGTAGCCGCGTCCGTGCCCGTCGGTGCTGGCGTAGGAGCCGCGGCTGTCGTTGCCTTCGTAGTAGCGGAAGTCGGCGGCCGAGCCGGATCGCAACTGCACGTTGCTGACCGAACTGTTCCAGATCTGCGCGGCGTTGGCGATCTGGGTGCGGAAGGACGGGGCCGAGCTGGCGTCGTAGGTGACCACGACGGTGGCCAGGCCCGGGTTGGCGGCCTGCTTGGCCTTGGCGGAGGCCATCACGGCCTGGAAGAACGCCTGGTTGTCCGCGACCTCGGCGGCCGAACCGGCGTACGTCGAGGCGGTGTAGCCCTGTACCGCCGGGGCGGCCGGGGCGGCGGACGCCGCGGTCGCGGGCAGCACGGCGAGGCTGGCCGCGAGGGCCAGGCCGAGGCTGGCGGACAGCAAAGATCGCTTCATGTGGGGGTCTCCGATTCCTGCGGTGCCGTGGCCGGTTGGGGGCCGGCCCTGGGGGACACCTGGCGAACGGGTGATGTCCCCAGAGCTTCGGGCAGCCCGGCAGGCGGGCGGATGATGTCAACCCGCGATAGCCCCACCCAATACCCCGGCCGCCCCGGGGATTTGAGTTGACTTTCCTTTGTCTTGACTTGCCCATGCCCCTGGCATTCCGTTCCGCCGGCGGCTAGGCTCCGAGGCGGGGAAGTACCCACTGCGGCGGGCCGCCCGCTTCCGGCCGGGCGGCCCGTCGCGCCCTGATTCGCCTGGCAGTACGGTCAGTTCGCGGGCGCCACACCGTTCGCCCAGAGCGCGTCGACCTGGGCGCTCTCGTTGGCGTCGGGGTGCGCGTTGGTGCAGGACGGGCCGGGGCCGTGGCCCGACATCAGCTCACTGCACGGGCCGGAGTAGTCGTCGGGCAGGCCGAGCACGTGCCCGGTCTCGTGGGCGACGATCCGGAGCGAGTAGTACTCCTGGGCCTGCTGGTGATCGATGAAGATGTAGCCGTGTCCGTGCCCGTCGGTGCTGGCGTACGAGCCACTGCCGTCGCCCTCGGTGTACGAGAAGTCGCCGGTGCCGCCGGTCTCCTGGAGCTGGACGTTGTGCACCGAGCTGTTCCAGATCTGCGCGGCGTCGGCGATGTCGCCGGCGAAGGAGGGGGCATTGGTGGTGTCGTAGGTGACGGTGACGGTCTGCAGCCACGGGTCGGCGGCCTGCCTGGCCTTGGCGGAGGCCATCACGGCCTGGAAGAACGCCTGGTTGTTCGCGGCCTCCTCGGCCGAACCGGCATACGTCGAGACGGTGTTGCCATGGACCGCCGGTGCGGCGACGGCGGTGGCGGGCAGGGTCGCGAGGCCGACGGCGAGGGCCAGGCCCAGGGTCGCGGACAGCACGGATCGCTTCATGGGGGCTCCGAGTTCGCGGTGCGTCGGCTCGCCGAACCGGTGGGGGCCGGACCCGACGGCGGCGGCGCACGGTGGGGGCCGCCCCGGCCGGACCGGGGCGGTGTGGTGCCCCGAGCTTCGACCCAGCCGGGCCGGTCGCGGATGATGTCAACCGGCGATAGCCCGGCCGCATACCGGCGGGAGTCCGCCGTGCGGCCGGTCGACCCGCCCTTGATTCCCTGTCATGTCCTTGGCGAGGCGGCGCGACGACGTCTATGCTCCCGTCGTGGAGCTCGACGTGAGACACCTCCGGGTGCTGTGCGCGATCGCCGACACCGGCAGCCTCCGCAAGGCCGCGCTCCAGCTCGGCATGACCCAGCCCTCCCTCACCACCCAGCTGCACCGCATCGAACGGACCATCGGCGGAACCCTGTTCACCCGCGAGCAGACCGGCAGCCGGCCCACCGCACTCGGCCACTCGGTGCTGTCCCGGGCCCGGCCGGTGATCAGCGAGATGGCCGCGCTGGTGGCCGCCGCCCGGCAGGAGGCCCGGGACGCCGCCGGGCCCGGCCGACAGCGGCGGCTGCGCATCGGCAGCGTCGGCAGCCGGGCGGTCGCGGCCTGGCTGCGCCGGGTGCACGAGCGGCTGCCGGAGACCGACACCACCATCCACGTCGACATCTCCGCCAGCGCGCTGCTGCGGATGGTCGCCGCCGACCAGCTGGACGTGGCCTTCGTCCACGAGAGCGAGGGCTTCCCGCTACGGGTTCCACCGGACGCCGAGCACCGGGTGCTGATGGCCCGGGAGCCGCAGTTCGTCGCCCTCGCCGCCGACCACCCGGCCGCCGCCCGTCCGGTCGTCCACCTGGCCGACCTCGCCGAGGACACCTGGATGGTGGACCCGACCGCCGACCACGAGTACGCGGCGATGCGCCGGGTGTTCGGCGAGGCCGGGCTCAACCCGCGGGTGGTGCAGGTGCGGGACAACGCCACCGCCGCCGAGCTGGTCGCCTCCGGCGAGGCGGTCCGCCCCTGCCAGCCGACCTCGCTGCCCGGGCCCGGCACCGTGGTCCGCCCGGTGCACGGGGACCCGCTGGTCGTCCGGCTGCTGTTGACCTGGCGCCCGCACGCACTCAGCCCGCCCGCCCTGGACGCGCTGTACGGCGAACTGCGCGCCGCCTACCTGGATCTGGCCAAGGTCAGCCCGGCCTACCTGGCCTGGTTGGCCCGTCACGAACCGATGCTGCTGGGGCGTCCCTAGAGCCCCGTGGCAGCGGCCCGGGTCCGGCGCGCGCACCGGCGCGGTGCGCACGCCGGTGTGCACGCCGGGTCGTACATCGGCATGTGCGCCCTACGGAAACCCCGTTAGGAACCCGGGCGCGATGCCCTCGTATGTCCCCTTTATCCTTGCCGTCAGCCGTAGTTGACGCTTCGGTGCGCGAACCGGGTGACAGCGCGACGGGTTTCCGGGCGCGCCCCGCGCGCTGTCCCGCGACCGGCCCCGGCGCCCGGCTAGATTCGTCCCCGGTTGGAAGCGAGCGCGGGCCTTGCGAGGCCCCACGACACGGGCGGCCTGCGGGCAACGCGGAAGGTCAAGGCCGGTGGCAGGACAGCGGGGGCGGCAGTGCCGACCTACCCGCGTCCGCACCACCGGCCTCGTGATCACCGCGCTGCTCGCCAGCCCCAGCCGTGCGGTCGCCCTCGCCGCCTCGGCGGCCCCGGCTACTTCTCCCAGCCGACCTTGCTGTAATCGATACTGCCGAGGCCGAAGGCGCCGTAGTTGGCGAGTCCCTTGCGCACCGCCGCCACGACCGGCCGCTGGTAGAGCTCGACGGTGTGGCCGAGCTCCCAGATCTTCGCGTCCGCCTGGTTGTAGAGCTTCGCGGCCTCCACCGGGTCGACCGTTCCGGCCGCCTTCTTCAGCAGGTCGTCGATCTCCTGGCTGCCCAGGCGCGACGGGTTCTGGAAGGAGTTGTCGCCGATCGGCAGGCGGAAGTTGGCCAGGCTCTTGGAGTTCGGGAAGGAGTCGGTGTTGCGCCAGCTCGCGAGGTCGAACTTGCCCGGGGTCACGTACTTGGCGAAGAAGTCGTTCGCGGGCACCTTGTCCAGGTCGACCTTGACCCCGGCCGCCTGCCACATCGCCGCCGCCGCGGTGGCGAGGTCGAGCTGCGCCTGCGGGGTGCCGTCGCTGAGCACCCAGTGGAGCTCCAGCGACTGGCCGTCCTTGGTGCGCGGCCCACTGCCGGACTCCCGCCAACCCGCCTCGTCCAGCAGCTTCTTGGCGGCGGCGAGGTCGAACTTGGCCCAGTCCCCCGAGTTGTCCTGGTAACCGGTCTGGTTGGGCATGATGATGTGGTTGCCGAGCGGCTTGAACTCCACCGGCACCCCGTTGTTGGCGATCTTGATCAGCGCTGAGCGGTCGAGCGCCCTGCCGAGCGCCTGGCGGACCTTCTGATCCGCCAGCGCGCCGTTGCCGCCGAAGGAGATGTGCTGCTCGTCCCACGGGCTGGCGGTGCGGATCACGGTGTCCTTGGCATTCTTGAGCTGCCCGTACGCGGCGGCGGTGCTCGCCGAGGCGAGGTCGATCTCGTTGTTGAGGTAGGCCTGGATGCTCGCCGACTTGTCCATCACCCGGAAGGTGATCTTGTCGAGCTTGGCCCTGGTCCCCCACCAGGCCGGGTCCGGCACCAGACTGAGGGTCTGGGCGGTCTTGTCCGCCACGCCGACCTTGAACGGGCCGGCGGTGATCGGGATCTTCTCCAGCCAGCCCTTGTTGAAGTCGTCCGGCGTGGAGATGCCCGCCGCCGGGATCAGCGGGCGGAACAGGTTCTGCCAGTCCGCGTACGGCTGCGCGAAGGTGACCTTCACCTCGGTCGGGTCGGCGCCCTGCTCGACCGCGGAGATCAGCTCGTAGCCGGACGGGTCGTTGATGTTGTACGCCGGGTCCTTGCCGTTGCTGGTCTGCCAGTCCGCCTTGAAGTCCAGGTAGCTGAGCGGCTTGCCGTCCGACCACTTGGCCTTGGGGTTCAGCTTGTACGTGATCACCTGCGGCAAGGTCGAGGTGACCTTGGCCTCCACCAGGTAGTCCGGGTTCGGCTGGAAGGTGCCGGAGGCGTCGGTGCCGAACAGCGCCGGCTCCACCGCGCGGATCATGTCCACTGTGTCGGTGTAGGTTCCGCCGTCCACCTGGAGCGGATTCCACTGGGTGATCCACTGGTCCAGCTGGAAGCGCACCTCGCCGCCGTCCTTGACCTGGTCCAGCGGCTTGGCGTTGATGTCCTGGGAGTCCTGTCTCGGCGGCTCGCTCTTGGCCACGTTGTCGGCCGAGCCGCTCCCGCCCGAGGTGCACGCGGTGGCGGCGAGCGCGACGGCGACGGCGAGAACGGCCGCCCGGCAGAGGCGGCGGGTCGGGGTGGAAGCGTCCATGAGGGTCCCCCTGAGATTCGTGGCAGGAGTCGGTTCGTGGCAGGAGTTGGGTCGCACGAGGCATGACCGGGCTTGAGCGTGGGCACTCAATCCGGCACCGAGCCAGAGGAACGTAACAGCGGATCAGATCCGCCACCAGGGGGAGGAGCGCACACCTGATCCAAAAGTCACGGGGGGCAATCCCGCCGCAACACCCCTGCCGTCCCGGGGTGCTTCACTCTGACCTGCGCTTTCCCCAACTCCCCTGCCGCCCCCGCCACCTGACGCCCTGACCGGGCCCCGACCGAAGGCCACCACCCGATGCCCACCAGACGCGTCGGCCCCGCCCCCACCCCGGGCGGCCGTTGATGCTCCGCTACCTGGCGAAGCGGCTGAGCTACTACGCCGCGCTGCTGCTCGCCGCCGTCTTCCTGGCGTACGCGATCTCCGCGAGCGCCCTGCAGCCGCGCACCTACTTCGACGCCAAAGTCCCCCGCCCGTCCGCCGAGTCGGTCGAGCGCCAGCTCACCGCGCTCAACCTGAACGACCACACCCCGGTGGTCGAGCGCTTCGGCCACTGGGCCGACGGTCTGCTCCACGGCGACCTCGGCCGCACCATCCACGACACCCCGGTCAACGACGACTTCGGCCGCCGGGTCTGGGTCTCGCTGCGGCTGCTGCTGCTCGGCAGCCTGCTCGGGGCCGTCCTCGGCGTCGCCGCCGGGGCCTGGAGCGCCGTGCGCCAGTACCGGATCTCCGACCGGCTGCTCACCGTGCTGTCCTTCGTGCTGCTCTCCACCCCGGTCTTCCTGGTCGCGCTGTTCCTCAAGAACGGCGCGATCGCCGCCAAGGACGCGGCCGGCCACGAGGTCATCCCGTTCACCGGCTACGAGACCCCCGGGCTGGCCGGCGGCCTCGGCGCCCACCTCGCCGACTGGGCGCTGCACCTACTGCTGCCCACCGTCTCGCTCGCCCTCGGCGGTCTGGCCACCTACAGCCGCTACCAGCGCGGCACCATGCTCGACGTGCTCGGCTCCGACTACCTGCGCACCGCCGAGGCCAAGGGCCTCACCCGGCGCCGGGCCCTGCTCAAGCACGGGCTGCGCACCGCCGTGATCCCGATGTCGACCATGTTCGCCTACAGCTTCCTGAGCATCTTCACCGGCGCGATCTTCACCGAGACCATCTTCGGCTGGCACGGCATGGGCGAATGGCTGATCCAGTCGATCAACGAACAGGACGTCAACTCGGTGGTGGCGATCAACCTGTTCACCGCCGTCGTCGTACTCGCCTCCGGCTTCCTGGCCGACACCCTGCACGCCGCCCTCGACCCGCGCGTGCGGTCCTGACCGGAGGTGATCCTCAAGATGACCGTCGTCACTGCCGAGCCGGCCGACTCCGATTCCCCGGCCGGGTCTTCCGGCTCCTCGGGCGATGCCGGGCGGCCCCCGGCCGCCGGACGGGGGCGGCTCGTGCTCACCCGGCTGCTCGCCGCCCGCGGCGCCGTGGCCGGAGCCGTCCTGATCCTGCTGCTGTTCGTGCTCGCCTTCGGCGGACCGTTCCTGACGCCCTGGGACTACGCCGCCCCCGACTTCACCGCGCTGCACCAACCCCCCTCCGGCGCACACTGGTTCGGCACCAACGGGGTCGGCCAGGACGTGTTCGCGCAGACCGTCCGCGGACTGCAGAAGTCACTGATCATCGGGCTGCTGGTGGCCCTCTTCTCCACCGTGCTGGCCTCGCTGGTCGGCGCCTGCGCCGGCTACTTCGGCGGCTGGACCGACCGGGTGCTGATGTTCCTGGTGGACCTGCTGCTGGTCTTCCCCAGCTTCCTGATCATCACCATCGTCTCGCCCCGGCTGCGTGGTAGCGGCTGGATCGCCTTCGTGCTGCTGCTCGCCCTGTTCAACTGGATGATCACCGCCCGGGTGGTCCGCTCGATGACACTCTCCCTGCGCGAGCGCGAATTCGTGCGCGCCGCACGGTTCATGGGCGTCCGGCCGCTGCGGATCATCAGCCGGCACATCCTGCCGAACGTCGCCTCCTTCCTCATCATCGACGCCACCATCGCGGTCGGCGGCGCGGTGATGAGCGAGACCGCACTCTCCTACTTCGGCTTCGGCGTCCGCCCGCCGGACGTCTCGCTCGGCACCCTGCTCGCCGCCGGGACCAGCGAGGCCCCGGTGTTCCCCTGGATGTTCTACTTCGCGGCCGGACTGCTGGTGCTGTTCGTGCTCGCCGTCAACCTGGTCGGGGACGGGCTGCGCGACGCCCTCGACCCCACCGCCGGGGCGGCCGGCCGCTCGGGCCGTTCACGTCGCTCACGTCGTTTCGGCAGTTCCAGCCGTTCCAGCCGTTCCAGCCGTTCGGGTCGTTCGGGTCGTTCGGGTCGTTCACAGAGGAAGAGCCCGTGACCACTGTTGTCGAGACCCCGCTGCTCGCTGTCCGGGACCTGCGGGTGGAATTCGCCGGACCGCGCGGCCCGGTCCCCGCCGTCCGCGGGGTGGACCTCACCCTTCGGCGCGGCGAGACGCTCGGCATCGTCGGCGAGTCCGGTTCCGGGAAGTCCGTCACCGCGCTGTCCGTGCTGGGCCTGCTGCCGGGCACGGCCCGGGTCGGCGGCTCGGTGCGCCTCGACGGCCGGGAGCTGGTCGGGCTGCCCGGGAAGGAGCTCGCCGCAATCCGCGGCCGGCGGGTCGCCATGGTGTTCCAGGACCCGCTGTCCGCCTTCACCCCGGTCTACCGGATCGGCGACCAGATCGCCGAGGCGGTCCGCGTCCACCAGAAGGTCGACAAGGCCACCGCCCGCCGCCGGGCCGCCGAACTCCTCGACCTGGTCGGCATCCCGGCGCCCGACCGGGCCCTGGACAGCTTCCCGCACGAGTTCTCCGGCGGCATGCGCCAGCGCGCGATGATCGCCATGGCCGTCGCCAACCAGCCCGACATCCTGCTCGCCGACGAGCCCACCACCGCGCTGGACGTCACCATCCAGGCCCAGGTGCTGGACGTGCTGCGCACCGCGCAGCGGGAGACCGGCGCGGCGCTGGTCCTGGTCAGCCACGACCTCGGGGTGATCGCCGGGACGGCCGACCGGGTCGCGGTGATGTACGCGGGCCGGGTGGTCGAAACCGCGACGGTGGACGAGCTGTTCGCGGTGCCGCGCCACCCGTACACGCTCGGCCTGATCGGCGCGCTGCCCCGACTGGACGGGCGCGGCGGCCCGCTGGTGCCGATCCCGGGCACCCCCGCACCGATGGCCGAACTGCCGCCGGGCTGCCCGTTCGCCGCGCGCTGCCCACTGGCGGAGGAACGCTGCTCGGCGGCGGAGCCCGTCCTGGAGGGCGCCGAGGGGCACCTGGCCGCGTGCGTGCGGTCGGCGGAGCTGGCCGAGCGGCGGCCCGCGCCGAGCGAGGTGTACCCGGTGCCGGAGCTGCCGACCGCGACCACGGCCGGGGACCGCTCCTCGCGGGCGCCGGTGCTGTCGGTGAGCGGTCTCGGCAAAACGTTTCCGCTCCTCAAGGGCACGGTGTTCAAGCGCAAGGTCGGCGAGGTCTACGCGGTGGACGGGGTCGACCTGGACCTGCGGGAGGGCGAGACCCTCGGCCTGGTCGGGGAGTCCGGCTCCGGCAAGTCCACCACCCTGTTCGAACTGCTGAAGCTCGGCGCCCCGGACACCGGCCGGATCGAACTGCTCGGCCGCGACACCGCCCGGCTCACCCGGGCCGAGGCCCACCGGCTCCGGGCCCAGCTGCAGATCGTCTTCCAGGACCCGATGGCCAGCCTCGACCCCCGGATGCCGATCGGCGACATCATCGCCGAACCGCTGCGCGCCCAGCACGCCCCGCGCGCGGAGATCGCCGGCCGGGTACCCGAACTGCTGCGCCAGGTCGGCCTCGCCCCGGACCACGCCGTGCGCTACCCGCACGAGTTCTCCGGCGGGCAGCGCCAGCGCGTCTCGATCGCCCGGGCGCTCGCCGTCCGGCCGAAGCTGCTGGTGCTCGACGAACCGGTCTCCGCCCTGGACGTCTCCATCCAGGCCGGGGTGCTCAACCTGCTGCAGGCGCTCAAGGCCGAGCTCGGGCTCTCCTACCTGTTCGTGTCGCACGACCTCTCGGTGATCCGGCACCTCGCCGACCGGGTCAGCGTGATGTACCTCGGCCGGACGGTCGAGCAGGGCGAGGTCTCCGCCGTCTTCGACCGCCCCCGCCACCCGTACACCCGGGCGCTGCTCTCCGCCGTCCCGCTGCCCGACCCCACCGCCGAGCGCGCCCGCGACCGCATCCTGCTCGCCGGGGACCCGCCCTCCCCCACCGAGCGCCGCACCGGCTGCCCCTTCCGCACCCGCTGCCCGCTCCACGCCCGGCTCCCGGAGGCGGCCCGGGCCCGGTGCGAGCGGGAACGGCCCTCGCTCGACGCCGACCGGGCGGAGGGGGACCACCAGGCGGCCTGCCACTATCCGGAGGAACCCATGAGCTGATCACCGAGTCGATCACCCTCCGCAACCGCTCGAATGCGATTCGGCGGATCGGATCGGCGGCGTGTACTGTCTTCCACGTCAGCAGGCGCCGCTAGCTCAGTTGGTTAGAGCAGCTGACTCTTAATCAGCGGGTCCGGGGTTCGAGTCCCTGGCGGCGCACAGACAGCCGGAAGGCCCTTCGCGAAAGCGGAGGGCCTTCCGGCGTTTCCGGGTCGCGTCAAGGCGGGCCACCTGACGTTCAGCGGGTGTCGAGGACGGCGAAGGCCACCGCGTCCGGGCGGTCGAACATCACCAGGTGCCCGGCCGGGGCGGTCGTGCGGTAGTCGGCACCGAGCAGGGCCGCGAGTTCCCGCTGCTCGGCGAGCCAGTTCTCGGTGCGGCGGTTGCGGCAGCCGTCGTCCGAGGCCAGCACGGTGATCGGCAGGTCCTCCGGCAGCGGCCGGGTGCGCCGCAGTTCGTCCAGCTCGGCGGCCATGTCGAGGTAGCGCCCGTACTCCCGGAGCAGGGCACGCAGGGCCCGGCCGGTGCGGTAGCAGTGCCGGGCCAGCGGCGCCGGGGCGAGGTCCTCGCGGCGGACGGTGGACCGCCGGGCCATCGCCCGGCGGGCGGTCGGGCCGAACAGGTACGGCACCGCCAGCGCCCTTGCGGCGCCCGCCACCGCCCGGGCCGCCAGGTCGCGCGCGACGGGTGCCGGATACGGGCGGGCCGCCGGTTCGACGCTGGCATCGACCAGCACCAGTCCGGCGGCCCGCTCGGGGTGCAGCCGGGCGAAGGCCTCCACGTGGAGGCCCGCGAGCGAGTGGCCGACCAGGGTGCAGGGGCCGCCCAGCCCGAGGCCGTCCAGCACCGCCAGGATCCGCCCGGCCTCGCCGGCCGCCGTCGGGGCGGGCCGCCCGGTGGCGGGTTCGGCGGCGCTCAGCCCGTAACCGGGCCGGTCGAAGCGGACCACGGTGCGGTAGGGGGTGAGGAACGGGACGACGAGGTCCCAGTCGAACCAGCTGCTGCCGAGGCCGCCGGTGAGCAGGCAGACCGGGCCGGCGCCCTCGGTACGGACGTGCAGCGCGACGCCGTCGACGCGCAGGAAGCGCGCCTGCGGGTCGGAGGCGGTCGGGCCGGTGGGCACGGTTCCAGCCTAACCAGCGGCGAACTCCGCCCCAACCAGGAGGAAACGGACGTCCGGAGCACCGGGCGGAGCGGGAGTGGTTCGGGGCACCCCTCGGGACCGTGTATTGTTTTCCAGGTCAGCAGGCGCCGCTAGCTCAGTTGGTTAGAGCAGCTGACTCTTAATCAGCGGGTCCGGGGTTCGAGTCCCTGGCGGCGCACAGACATTGGGGAGCCTCTCGCAGCAGCGAGGGGCTCCCCGATTTTTTGGCCCTCGACGTCCGTTTTGCGTGTGATGTCGGTCTCGATTGCCGTTCCGGCGGAGCCATTCGGCCCGCGCGGCTCGTCCTGGGCAGTAAACCGGAATCGGGACAGAGGTCCCCGACCCCCGATGTCCCCGTCTGTGCAGGCTGGCCTGGTCCGCCCGCAGGAAGGCCGCGCCATGTCTGAGAACACCCAGGGCGGCGGCCGCACGCCGTCGATCAGTCTCCGGCCGGTCAAGCGGTTCAAGCGCTCCACCGGTCCGGCCGGCGGTGCGGCGGGCGGCAGAAAGCCGCGCCGGCCCAAGCGCACCGGCTGGCGCCGACTCATACCCACCTGGCGGATGACCCTGCTCGGTCTCGCCGCGTCCCTGCTGCTCGGCGTCGGCCTGTTCGCGCTGGGCGTCGCGCTGGTGAAGGTCCCGGACGCGCACGCCGCCGCGACCGCGCAGAGCAACACCTGGCTCTACTCGGACGGCTCGGTGATCACCCGCACCGGCCAGATGAACCGGCAGAACGTCGGCCTGGACAAGGTCTCCCCCGCCGCCCAGCACGCCGCGCTGGCCGCCGAGGACCGCAACTTCTACAACGAGGGCGCGGTCAACGTGCAGGGCCTGGTCCGGGCCGCCCTCAACACCGCCAGCGGCGAGGGCACTCAGGGCGGCTCCACCATCACCCAGCAGTACGTGAAGAACACGTACCTGAGCCAGCAGCAGTCGATCACCCGCAAGGTGAAGGAACTCTTCATAGCGATCAAGGTGGACGCCACCGAGAGCAAGGACGAGATCCTCTCCGGTTACCTGAACACCTCCTACTACGGCCGCGGCGCGTACGGCATCCAGGCCGCCTCCCAGGCGTACTTCGGCATCGACGCCTCCGCGCTCGACCCGGCCCAGGGCGCCTACCTGGCCACCCTGCTGAACGCCCCGAGCGCCTACGACGTGGCCACCACGACCCCGGCTGGCAAGCAGAACGCCGTCAACCGCTGGAACTACGTGATGGACGGCATGGTCAAGGAGGGCTGGCTCTCCGCCGACGAGCGGGCCAAGACCACCTTCCCCGACGTCAAGGACCCGCAGCCCAACCCGGGCCTGTCCGGCCAGTCCGGCTACCTGGTGGACGCGGCCACCCAGTACCTCACCTCGAACGGGGTCATCAGCGAGACCGAGCTGGCCAAGGGCGGCTACACGATCAAGCTGAGCATCGACCCGAGCCGCCAGCAGGCCCTGCAGGACTCCGTCCAGGCGCAGCTGCACGACACCCTGAACCCGGACAAGCGGAAGAAGGACGCGGCCGCCCAGGCCGGCGCCGTCTCGGTGGACCCGAAGACCGGCGCGGTCGTCGCCCTGTACGGCGGCCTCGACTACGTGAAGCACTACGTGGACAACGCGACCCGGCGCGACTACCAGGCCGGTTCGACCTTCAAGGCGATCGCCCTGGCCGCCGCCTTCGAGAACAACGCCAAGACCCAGGACGGCCGGACCGTCACCCCGCACACCGTCTACGACGGCACCAGCGGCCGCAAGGTCCGCGGCGGCAAGGGCACCCCGTACGCGCCGCCGAACGAGGGCGACAAGAGCTACGGCCAGATCAGCCTGCAGCAGGCCACCGACTGGTCGGTCAACTCGGCCTTCGCCCAGCTCGCGCAGGACACCGGGCTGCAGAAGGTCAAGGACACCGGTGTCGCGCTGGGCCTGCCCGGCAACACCCCGGGCCTGGACCCCGTGCCGTCCATCCCGCTGGGCGCGGCCACCCCGAGCGTGCTCGACATGGCCGGCGTGTACGCCACGCTGGACAACGGCGGCAAGCAGATCACCCCGTGGCTGGTGCAGTCGGTGGACCACGGCGGCGAGGCCGTGGCGCTGCCCGCGCACAAGACCACCCAGGCGATCAGCGCGGACACCGCCAACGAGGTCACCTCGATGCTCCAGGGCGTGGTGAGCGACCCGGGCGGCACCGGCTGGCGGGCGAAGGCACTGGGCCGTCCGGTGGCGGGCAAGACCGGTACCACCGATGACCAGAAGTCCGTCTGGTTCGTCGGCTACACCCCCGAGCTGGTCACCTCGGTGGCGCTGTTCGGCCAGGACCCGGGCACCGGCGCCCAGGTCAGCCTGAGCGGCGTCGGCGGGATCGACGGCGCGGCGGGCGGGCAGTACCCGGCGCAGATCTGGACCAGCTACATGAAGGCCGCGCTCAAGGGCCAGCCGGTGAGCGACTTCGCGGCCCCGGCGGACGGCGACGACTCCGCGGGGGCGACCGACCTGCCGACCGCCCCGAGCACGCCGACCACCGCCCCGTCGACCGGCGCCGCCACCCCGGGCACCGGCGCGGGCACCCCGCCGAGCGACAACTCCGGCGGCAACACGTCGGGCGGCAACGGCTCCGGCTCCGGCTCGGGCTCCGGCTCGGGCACGGACACGGGCTCCGGCGGGGCGACCACCGGGCCGACCGCTCCCCCGACCAGCCAGCCGACCACCCAGCCCACCTCGCGGCCCACCGGTCGGCCGACCCCCCAGCCGACGCCGACCACCGGTCCGACCACGGGGCCGACCACCGGTCCGACCAGCCAGCCGACCGGCGGAACGGACGCGCTCTCGGGGGCGGGGGCGGGCGGCTGACGTTCGGGGGCCTCGGGTTCCGGGGTCCTCGGGCCCCGGAGGCCTCGGGTGGGTGAGTGCGCCGTTGCGGACAGTGGGCAGCAGGACCGAATGACGAAATGGCGCCTTACCGAAGCGCCGGTCCGACTGTCACAATGCGTCGGTGCAAAGCTCAACGGCCTCGCCCACCCACCCTTCGGGCAGAACCCTCGGCCTCAGCCTCGCGCTGGTCTCCGCGTTCGCCTTCGGCGGCTCCGGCACTGCGGCCAAGCCGCTGATCGAGGCCGGGCTGTCACCACTGCACGTGGTGTGGCTCCGGGTCACCGGCGCCGCCGTGGCCCTGCTGCCGATCGCCTACCGGCACCGGGACGCCGTCCTGCGCCGCCCCGGCCTGCTGCTCGGCTTCGGCCTGCTCGCCGTGGCCGGCGTCCAGGCCTGCTACTTCGCGGCGATCTCCCGCATCCCGGTCGGCGTCGCGCTGCTCATCGAGTACCTCGGGCCGCCGCTGCTCATCGGCTACGTCAAGTTCGTGCAGCGCAAGCCGATCACCCGGGGCGCGGCCATCGGCGCCGGCGTCGCCGTGGCCGGACTGGCCTGCGTGGTCGAGGTCTGGAACGGCCTGAGCTTCGACGCCCTGGGCGTGCTGTTCGCCCTCGGCGCGGCCTGCTGCCAGGTCGGCTACTTCTTGCTCGCCGACGCCGGCCGCCGGGGCGAGCGCCCGATCCACCCGATGGCCGTCAGCGCGTACGGACTGCTCATCGGCGCCGTCCTGCTCACCGCCCTCACCCGGCCCTGGCAGGCCGACTGGAGCCTGCTCGGCGGATCCGTGGTGATGAACGGGCACACCCTGCCCGCGCTGATCCCGGCCGCCTGGATGGTGCTGGTCGCGACCGTGCTCGCCTACCTGACCGGCGTGATCTCCGTCGGGTACCTCTCACCGCCGATCGCCGGGGTGGTGGCCAACCTGGAGGCCGTGGTCGCCACCGTGCTGGCCTGGGTCCTGCTCGGCGAGCACCTGGGGCTGCCGCAGGTCGCGGGCGGTCTGCTCGTCCTGGTGGGCGCCTTCGCCGCGCAGATCAGCAAGCCGGCGGCGGTGGAGACGGGGGCGGCGGGCCGAAACGGCGGTGCGACCGAGGTGGTCGCCGGTGCCACCGCCCCGGGTTCGGCTGCTTCCGGTGCTGCTCCGTCGGGTGCTGCTCCGTCCGGTTCCACCGCCTCCCGGGCCGTCGGAACCGCTCAGGAGGGCCGGGAGCGGGTGGCCGCCGCCGAGCGCGGGGTCAGCGGCCGGTCCAGCCGAACCAGTCGATGTGATTGAGCGGCCACACGACGGCTGACACCGGACCGACCACGTTGTCCACCGGCACGGCGCCGCCGCCCGGACCCTGCCGGTGGTAGCGGGAGTCCGCCGAGTCGCTGCGGTGGTCGCCCTCGACCCAGATGTAGCCCGCGGGCACCTTCACCGGGCCGAAGTCCAGGCCCGCGCAGGAGTCGTCGCCCGGGTGCAGGTACGGCTCGTCGACCTTCTTCCCGTCGACGGTCAGCGTGGTGCCCGTGCACTGCACGGTCTCGCCGCCGGTCGCTATGACCCGCTTGACCAGGTAGTTGTCGTCCTTCGGAGGCACCAGCCCGACGAAACTGAGCACCGAGCTCACGGCGTCGGTGAACGGGTTCGAGTCGACGGGCTGCGGCGGCAGCCAGTTCCCCGGGTCCTTGAACACCACCGGCTGCCCCGGCTCCGGCTTCCAGCCGGTGAGCGGCGCGAGCTTGTTCACGCCGACCCGGTCGCCGACCCGCAGGGTGTTCTCCATCGAGCCGGACGGGATGGTGAAGACCTGGAACAGGCAGGTCTTGATCAGCAGCGCGACCACCAGCCCGACGACCACCATCGCCGGCAGCTCGATCCACCACGGCCGGGGGCGACGCGCCGAGCGACGCGCCTTGCGACCGCGCGGACCGCCGGCCCGGCGGCGGGCCTCGGCGCGGCCGCCGGGGGCGTCGGTTACGCCCGGGGCATCGGAGGCACCGGCTGCGCCGCTGGTGTGCCGGGTGTCCTCGACCTCCTGCACGCCGGGATCGCCGAGGGCTCCGCTGGGCGTTTCGGGCAGGTTCACCGCCATCGTCGCTGCTCCACCTCTCCGGCTGGGGAAATCTGCACGCTACGCCAACCGGGGAGCCTCACGAAATCCGGCATTTAGCCGCCCCCGACATCACCGGGCGGGAAGCCTCCGCTCGGGGTCGCCTCCAGGGGGTCGCCGTCAGGGGCGCCTTCAGGCCCGGGCGATGGCCTCGTGGTGGCGGATGACCTCGGCGATGATGAAGTTGAGGAACTTCTCCGCGAAGACCGGGTCGAGCTTGGCCCCGGCGGCCAGCTCCCGCAGCCGCTCGATCTGGTCCCGCTCCCTGGCCGGGTCGGCCGGCGGCAGCTTGTGCTCGGCCTTGAGACGGCCGACCCGCTGGGTCGCCTTGAAGCGCTCGGCCAGCATGTGGACCACCGCGGCGTCGATGTTGTCGATGCTCTCGCGCAGGCTGGTCAGCTCCGCCCGCACCGCGTCGTCGATCCCCTCGGGCGCGCCGGCGTCGGGGGTCGTGGGCTGGTCCGTCATCGGGGCGGCTCCCGGTGTCTGGGGTGGGCGCCCGGCCGTACGGCGGCCGGGCTCGGGCCCGGGCAAATCTAACAGGGCACCCGCTCCGGACCCGCACCGTTGGCCGGAACCGTCCGGCATCCGGACAGCCCGGTGGGACCGCCCCATCGGGCCGTCGGGGTACCCGTCAGCCGACGGCCCGTCCGACGCCCGGCCCCGACGCCCGGCCCCGACGCCCGGCCCCGGGGCGGGGCTGCCCGTAGGCTGGTGCGTGCATGACCGGAAGTGACGACTCAGCAGTCCCTCAGTAGTGGAGGAACCGATCGTGGCAACCATCCGCACCGCCCGTACCGCCTGGGAGGGCAACCTCCTCAACGGCAAGGGGCAGGTGACCTTCGCCTCCTCCGGGATCGGCGAGTACCCCGTCTCCTGGCCGGCCCGCGCCGAGACGCCCAACGGCAAGACCAGCCCCGAGGAACTCATCGCGGCCGCCCACTCCGCCTGCTTCTCGATGGCCCTCTCGCACGGCCTGACCCAAGCCGGCAACCCGCCCACCAAGCTCGACACCCAGGCCGACGTCACCTTCCAGCCCGGCACCGGCATCACCGGCATCCACCTGACCGTCACCGGCGACGTACCCGGCCTGGACGAGGCCGGCTTCGTGAAGGCCGCCGAGGACGCCAAGGCCAACTGCCCGGTCAGCCAGGCCCTGACCGGCACCACCATCACCCTCACGGCCCAGCTGGCCTGACCCTCTCCCCCCGGCTCGTCCGGGGCGCATCCGGCCACGCCCCCGGCGCGCAACCGGCGCCCGGGGGCGCGGCCTCGGCGCGCGCGATCCCGGCGCACCTCACGTGCTGCGTACCAAGGGCGCCCGAACGTTCCGCCACGCACGATCACAAAGGGGACGAATCACCCTGGCGGCGGTCACCGCGCGTTGTCGTCGCGTCCTATGATCGGCCGAAGCACCCTGTTCTTCACGTGGGTCCCCGCGCGACAGCGCCCCACGGCGGTCGCCCCGCAGCGGACCGGCTCCGAGGACCGTGACAGGGCGCGGAGCCGGCCGCCGGAGTCCCGACCGGCCTGGCGAACCATCGTCAAGCGTCAGCAGCGGACGGGAGCATGCCGTGCCGGGCCAGAACGAGGGGGCCGACGCACACCGCCCAGGCGTGCGACACGAGGAATCGTCACACCACCGCCACCTCACCGCGCCGGTCCTCGATCCGGCTTCCGCACCCTCGGCTGCGTCGGCCACCGCCTGCGGCACCCTGGAGGCCCCCGAGGTGCTGCTCTGCCCCACCTGCTCGGCCCCGTTGACCGGCGGCACCCATCCGGGCGCCGCCGATGCCCCCGGCCGGGAGGGCGGCGGCAGCGATCGACTGCTGGCGGCGCTGCGGGCCAGCGAGTCCCGGTTCCGGGCCGCCTTCTGCGACGCCGTCATCGGCATGGCCCTGATCGACCCCGAGGACCGGATCATCGAGGTCAACCCGGCCTTCGCAGCGCTGATCGGACGGGGCGTCGGCGAACTGGTCCGCACCCACCTGCACGAGATCATCGACCCGGAGGGCATGCCGCCTCGACTCTTCACCGAACTCGTCCACGGTGAGCGGGAACGGTTCCGCGTGGAGAAACAGCTCAAGCACCGCGAGGGCCACACGGTCTGGAGCAAGGTGACCGTCTCCCTGATCCGGGACGGCGCCGGGCAGCCGCTCTACACCCTCGCGCTGGTGGAGGACATCACCGAACAGCGCCGGCTCGGCGACCGCCTGGAGTACCAGGCCCTGCACGACCCGCTGACCCGGCTGCCCAACCGGACCTTCTTCTTCGAACGGCTCGACGCGGCCTGCCTCACCGGCACCGAGGCCCCCGGAAGCGGCGGGGGCCCCGACCGTCCCGTACCGGCGGCCGACGGACGCCGGGTGGGCGTCTGCTACCTGGACCTCGACGGCTTCGCGGCGATCAACGAGACCCTCGGCCACCACATCGGCGACCAGTTGCTGATCGCCGTCGCCGGCAGGCTGCGGGGCGGGCTCGCCGAACGCGACGCCCACCTGGTGGCCCGGATGGGGGGCGACGAGTTCGCCGTCCTGGTCACCGACAGCATCGGCAGCGAGCAGCTGACCGCGCTCGCCGGACGGATCCTGGAGGTGCTGGAACGTCCCTTCGACGTCGCCGGGCACCGGCTGGTGATCACCGCCAGCGTGGGCGTCGTCGAACGCTCGGTGCACGAGACCACCCCGACCGACCTGGTCAAGGACGCCGACGCCACCCTCTACTGGTCCAAGGCCGACGGCCGCGCCCGCTGGACCCTCTACGACCCGGACCGCGGCGCCCACCAACTCACCCGCCAACTGCTCGCCACCGCGCTGCGGCCGGCCCTGGAGCGCGGCGAGTTCAGCGTCGAGTACCAGCCTCTGGTCGGCCTGGCCGACGGCGCGGTGCACGGCGCCGAGGCCCTGGTCCGCTGGCGCCACCCCCGCTACGGGACGATCTCCCCGGACCGCTTCATCCCGCTCGCCGAGGAGTCCGGCGCGATCGTGCCGCTCGGCACCTGGGTGCTGGAGGAGTCCTGCCGTCAGGCCAAGCAGTGGCTCACCGAATTCCCCGACACCGAGACCTTCGTGAGCGTCAACCTGGCGGCCCGGCAGATCTGGGACTCCGACGTGGTGGCCGACGTCGCCCGGGTCCTCGAACGCACCGGTCTGCCGGCCCGACTGCTCCAGCTGGAGATCACCGAGAGCGCCCTGCTCGGCCCCGGTGGGCGCCCGCTGCAGGCCCTGCATGCGCTGGCCGACATGGGGGTGCGCATCGCGATCGACGACTTCGGCACCGGTTACTCCAACCTCGCCTACCTCTCCCGGCTGCCGGTGCACGTCCTGAAGCTCGACGGCACCTTCATCGAAGGCTTCCGCGACCCGGCCCCGACGGACCGCCCGCCCGTGCCGGAGCTCCGCTCCCGCCGCAGCGACGCCGACGAGCAGATCGTCGGCGCGATGGTGCAGCTGGCCCACACCCTCGGCCTGACCGTCACCGCCGAGGGCATCGAGAGCGCCGCCCAGGCCGAGCGGCTGCGACTGACCGGCTGCGACACCGCCCAGGGCTGGTACTTCGCCCGGCCCGGCGAGGCCGAGCTGGTCGCGGCGATACTCCGGGAGGGCCGCCCCACCCCGCACGGCCGATAGGGCACGGGCGGGGCGGGGCGGTTTCCGCCGGGGGCGGGGTGCGGCAAGGGGGTTGCCGTCAGGCTGCTGCCATCAGGCGGTCTGCCGTCAGGCCGTTGCCGTCAGGCCGTACGCCTCGGCGATCAGGCCGTAGGAGCGGAGCCGGGCCTCGTGGCCGTGGATGTGCGAGGTGACCATCAACTCGTTCACCCCGGTCCGCTTGCGCAGGGCCTCCAGGCCGTCCGCGACCTGCCCCGGGTCACCCAGCACCACGTTGTCGAGCCAGCTGTCGATGAAGTCCTCCTCGACCGGGCTGTACGGGTACTCCTCGGCCTCCTCCGGGGTCGGGATCGGGCCGGGGTTGCCGCGCCGGAGCCGGAGCATGCCGAGCGCGGCGGAGCGGGCGAGACGGCGGGCGGTGGGCTCGTCGTCGGCGGCGACGGCACCCACGCCGATCAGCGCGTACGGCTCGGTGAGCACGCCGGAGGGGCGGAAGGACGTCCGGTACAGGTCCAGGGCCGGGATGGTGTTGGCGCTGCTGAAGTGGTGGGCGAAGGCGAACGGGAGGCCGAGCCGGCCCGCCAGTTGGGCACTGAAACCGGAGGAGCCGAGCAGCCAGATCGGCGGGCGGCCCTCGCCCTTGGGGACGGCGGTCAGCCGCGCGTACGGGTGGCCGGCCGGGAAGTCGCCGTCGAGGAAGTGGGTCAGCTCGGCGAGCTGCTGCGGGAAGTCGTCCGCGCCCTCGGCGAGGCCACGGCGCAGCGCCCGGGCGGTGGCCGGGTCGGTGCCGGGGGCACGGCCGAGCCCGAGGTCGATCCGTCCGGGGTGCAGGGCCTCCAACAGGCCGAACTGCTCGGCGATGGTCAACGGGGCGTGGTTGGGGAGCATGACCCCTCCCGAGCCGAGCCGCAGCGTGGTGGTGTTGGCACCGAGGTGGGCGAGCAGGACGGCCGGGGTCGAGCTGGCCACCCCGGGCATGCCGTGGTGCTCGGCCACCCAGAAGCGGTGGTACCCCCACTGCTCGGCCCGGCGGGCCAACTCGGTGGTGGCGGCCAGGGCTTCGACGGGCGTGTGGCCGACGCCGACGGTGGCCAGGTCGAGGATCGAGAGCGGGGCGGGTGCCGTGCCGCGGGCGCTGCCGCGGATCGCCGCGCCGATCGGCGGCTCGGTTCCGTGCTCCTGCTGGTCCTCGGTGGTCATGCCGTCCGCCCTCCTGGCTGTTCTTGATCCGGCTGCACTGCGAGCCGGCCGTCCTGGGCGGCCGCACGGGTCGCGGACGGCCCGGCGGTCGCTCCTGCCGACCGGGGTCAACCACGGTTCCCGGCTCGCTGTTCCCAGCGGGCCCGCCCGATCCGGGTGCGGTTCGACCGTTCCGCCCGGTACCACCCCGCACGGCCGACCGACCGCTCGATCGACAGAGAGCCAGCGATCGGACACGCATGGCGACTTCACGCCAGGAACGGAAGTCGCCGGCCCCAGGGCTCGCGATCCGCGACCGGCATCCGGCAGGCTGGTGATCAGGAGCGGGTCACCCAACGGGATCCGCGTTCCGCCGGCAAGATCGCCGGGCTGGACCAGCGCCGAAGGATCCCTGCGAGCCCTCGGCGCGGCACCCCGCCCCGGGGGCTCGTGCCGTTTCCGGCCGCTCCGCCCGACCGCTTCCGCCCCCGGCCCGCCCCCTCCCGGGAGCACTGCCTCGCCACCGACGACGGCCCGCCGCCGCTTCGCCGACGCCCGCGCCGACAGCACCTGCCGTGATCCTCCGCATACCGGGGTGCTTCATGACATGGAAAGTCGAGGCGCTAGCGTTGGCCATAAGCAGCCACCTGCTCCCCCGGGCGGCGTGGAGGGAGTAAGGGCCTTGAACTTCGTGGCGGCGATCGGATCCTCGTGGATCTGCGCCCTGGCGCTGTTCGCCGTGCTCGGCGACGCCCTCCTCCCCTTCATCCCGAGCGGGACGCTGGTCATCCTGGCCGTGCTCAAGACGGAGCAGGTCAGCGGCGCCCCGGTGCTGCTCGCCCTGGGCGTGGCGGTGGCCTCGTTCCTGGGCGACGTCCTGCTGCTCCACCTCGCCCGACGCGGCGCCCCGGTGCTTCAGCGCCGGCTCGCCCGGCGCCCGAAGCTGGCGGCCAGCGTGGCCCGGGTCCAGCAGTCCCTGATCGAGCGCCCGCGCGGCGGGGCGGCCGCGATGGTGGTGGTCGCCCGCTTCGTTCCGGCCGGGCGGACCGTCCTGGACCTGGCCATCGGTCACTCCCCCGCTCATCCGCACCGCTTCCTGCACTGGTCGGCGCTGGCCGCGCTGGTCTGGGCCGCCTACATCGTGACGCTGGGTTGGCTGAACAGCCACTGGTTCAACACGGCCTGGCTGAGTCTGGCGGTCTCCTGCGCGGCGGCCACCGCCATCAGCACCGCGATCGCGCGAATAGTTCGCCGCAACCGGCGGCTGGCCGCGCTCTGACCGGCCGGGCGGAGCGGCGGTACCGTACTCCCCTGACATCGCGCAGTGCGATGCGTCACAGGACCGCAACAGACGACCGATCCCTGCAGCCCAGCCGGGTACGCCCGGCGTGTTGACTGTCGTCGGGAGCTCGGCGACCCTTGGTGGCTGCCGTGGCGACATGACATGCTAACGGCGGAATATTCATCAATTGCCCGATTTGACCGGTGCGGCCCACGGCCGCCCTCACCACCGGCATCGGCACCCAGGGGAGACCATGACCAGCATCTCGCGCAGGACGGTGCTCAGTGCTACCGCCGCGACCGCAGCCCTCGGCGCGGTCGCGGCCTGTTCCAGCGGCGGATCCGGGTCAGGGCAGAACTCCTCCTCCCCTTCCTCCGGCGGCAACAACGGCGACGCCAAGACCGGCACCTCCGACCCGACCCAGGCCGTGGTCCCCAAGGGCACCCCGATCGGTGACGGGTCCAACGCGGACACCGGCCCGCAGCCGAACCAGCCCAAGGCCGAGAAGCTCAAGCCGGGCGAGCGGCCGCCGCAGTTCGTGGTGTTCTCCTGGGACGGCGCGGGCGGCACCGACGACGGCCAGTTCCCCCGCTTCCTGAAGCT
Organism: Kitasatospora sp. NPDC048296; assembly: GCF_043201815.1. Classification (NCBI taxonomy): domain Bacteria; kingdom Bacillati; phylum Actinomycetota; class Actinomycetes; order Kitasatosporales; family Streptomycetaceae; genus Kitasatospora; species Kitasatospora sp. NPDC048296. The sequence goes on along the minus strand of NZ_JBICZB010000069.1, from coordinate 13,276 downwards.
GGCGGAGCAGTACAAGGCCACCATGACCTTCTTCCTCTCCGGGATATACGCCCTGCCCAAGGGCAAGTACCAGCTGTACCACCCGCCGAAGCACGCGGTCGGCGCCTCCGACATCCCGTACCTGTCGGACGGTGCGGTGAAGAGCACCCTCAAGCTCGTCAGCCAGGCCTGGCTGGCCGGGCACGAGATCGGCACCCACTTCAACGGGCACTTCTGCTCCAGCCGTCCGGACAAGAACGGGGTCAACCTGTGGACCCCGGACGACTGGCAGAGCGAGATCGACCAGGCGATCGCCTTCGTCACCCAGTGGCGGACCAACACCGGCTTCACCGACGTCGACCCGCTCCCCTTCGACTACAAGAAGGAGCTCATCGGCGGCCGCACCCCCTGCCTGGAGGGCCAGAAGGCGCTGCTGCCGACCATCGCCAAGCTGGGCTGGAAGTACGACGCCAGCTCCGCGGGCGGTCTGCAGATATGGCCGCAGAAGGTGCAGGACGGAAAGGTCTGGGACTTCCCGCTGCAGTCCATACCCTTCCCCGGGCACACCTTCCAGGTCCTGTCGATGGACTACAACATCCTGGCCAACCAGTCCGCCGGCAGCACCAAGGGCGACCCCGGTAAGTACGACGAGTGGCGCACCCAGGCCACCAACTCCTACCTGGCGGGCTTCGAGCGCGCGTACAACAGCAACCGCGCGCCGTTCTTCATCGGCAACCACTTCGAGCAGTGGAACGGCGGCATCTACATGGACGCCGTCGAAGAGACCCTCAAGGCCGTCGCGGGCAAGCCCGAGGTCCGGCTGGTCTCCTTCAAGCAGTTGGTCGAGTGGCTGGAGGCGCAGGACCAGTCCACTCTGCGCAAGTTGCGCACCCTCAACGTCGGCCAGGCTCCGGCCGGTGGCTGGGACGGCTTCCTGGGCGCGGCGGGCTGACCCGCCGGAGCGCGGAGCAGTCGGTGCCGGGCTGAAGCCGGTACGGCCGGCGGGTGTTCGCGCCCCGCCGGCCGTCGTCGTCGGTGTCCGGCCGGGCCGCCGGGGAGCGGGTGCGGGGCCGCACCGGTGCCGAATTCGCCGCACTAGCACCATCGCAAGCCGCAGTGGCCGGGAACCGTAGTATCTTCACGCTCGCGCGGTGGTCATTCCTCCGATCGGTTGCGTTCACCGTTGCCCTCCGGGAGAGTTGGGCGAGCCGAGGATCCCGCATACCCGGAGGGGAAGCTGGGTAGTGCATCGGGATCCAGCATTCGAAGCCGCCACGCCGCCCCACAACTCAACCGGTCGCACACACTCCAGGTACTGGAGGTCACGTGCTGGACGGCCCGGGAACCGCCGGATGGACGGCGGTTCGCCGGGCCGTGTTCTTCCCGGGTGACTTCGGGGCGAGGCGCAGCAACGCCGAGCACAGCAAAGCAAGGCGCAATACTCCGGGGGGGAGCAGCTATGACCACGCCGTTCTCGCGACGAAAGGGCGACGGAACAGCCCGCCACGGGCGCAGCCGGGGCGCAAGCAGTCGAGGCGCCGGCGGCCCGAACGGTTACGACCGGGCAGCCGAGCAGCTGGACGAGGTGGTCCTGCGCGCCGTACCGGCGCCCGAAGCACCGTACGACTACGGCCACTTCAGCCGCCTGGCCGGCCCGGCGGTCGATCCGGGCGAGGACCGGGAGCTCGGCGGCGGTGTCTACCGGCCGGAACCGGCCAGCACCGGGCGACCCGCGGGAACAGCCGCCCCCTACCGCATCCAGTACCGCAGCCTGTTACGCCACGAGCCGCACCGGATCCGGGCCGCCCTGCTGCTGGTGGCCGCCCCGCTGCTGGAGGCGATCCTGCTGGTCTGGCTGCTGCTGCCGGAGCACTGGCCGGAGCGCCCGGACGAAACCAGCACCCTGGTGCTGCTCGGCGACAAGGTGATGATCGGGATCATCGCCGTGGTCGAGGTGTTCCGGCTGGTCAACGTCGTCTCCAACACCCACGCGACCCTGGTCGCCCGTGACCCGATACCCGTGACGCCGGAGTCCGGCACCCGGGTCGCCTTCCTCACCACCTGCGTGCCGGGCAAGGAGCCGCCGGAGATGGTCCGGGCCACGCTGGTCGCGGCCCGGGCCGTGCGGCACGAAGGCCCGTACGACGTCTGGCTGCTGGACGAGGGAAACGATCCTGCAATGCGCGCCCTCTGCACGGAGCTGGGTGTTCGCCACTTCAGCCGCGCCGGCCGGCCGCACTGGAACCGGCCGAAGGGCCGCTTCCGCGCCAAGACCAAGCACGGCAACTACAACGCCTGGCTCCAGGCGCACGGCGACGACTACGACTTCTGGGTGTCCGTCGACACCGACCACGTTCCGCTGCCCGACTTCTGCGAGCGCATGCTCGGCTACTTCCGCGATCCCGACGTGGCATTCGTGGTCGGCCCCCAGGTGTACGGGAACTACCGGAGCTCGGGTTCAGCCGTCACCAAATTCAGCGAGAGCCAGCAGTACCTCTTCCACGCCCTCATCCAACGCGCCGGAAACCGTTACGGCGCACCGATGTTCGTCGGCACCAACAACGCCGTCAGAATCCGTGCGCTCCAGTCGATCGGCGGGTTGTACGACTCCATCACCGAGGACATGGCGACCGGTCTGGAGTTCCACCGGAGCCGGAACCCGGAGACCGGGGACCGCTGGAAGTCCGTGTACACCCCGGACGTGCTCGCGGTGGGCGAGGGCCCGTCCTCCTGGACCGACTTCTTCTCCCAGCAACTGCGCTGGAGCCGCGGCACCTACGAGACCCTGCTCACCCGGTACTGGCGGGTCATGTGGCGGCTGTCGCCCGGCCGGCTGCTCAACTACTCGCTGATGGTGGGCTTCTACCCGATGGCGGCGCTCACCTGGCTGCTCGGCGGGGTGTCCAGCGTGCTCTACCTGGGCTTCGGCGCCTCCGGCGTCCACGTCTCCTCGGAGATCTGGATGATGCTCTACAGCGACGCCGCCGCGCTCCAACTCCTGCTCTACACCTGGAACCGCAAGCACAACGTGAGCCCGCACGAGCCGGCCGGCTCCTCCGGGGTCGCGGGCATGCTGATGTCGGCGCTCTGCGGCCCGATCTACGCGGCCTCGCTGCTGCAGGCGCTGGTGCGCCGCCGCAGCCGCTTCGTGGTGACGCCCAAGGGCCGTGAGGCCAGCGCCGACCGACTCGGCACCTTCCGCTTCCACCTGTTCTGGACGCTGGTCTTCGGCGGCGCCGTCGCCGCCTCCTACTGCACCGGCTACGACCACGTCGCGATGCGGACCTGGGCCTGCATCGCCCTGGCCCTGACCCTGCTGCCGCTCCTGATCCTGGTCGGCGACGCCGTCCGCCGACGCCGGACCCGGCCCACCGCCACCCTCACCGTGACCGGGGACCCGGCGGCGACCCCCAAGGTCGTCCTGGAGAAGCGCCGCCCGCGCCACGCCCACACCGCACCCGCGCAGGCAGTACCCGCACCGGCAGTACCCGCACCGGCGACGACGGCGCTCGACAGCCCGACACTCACGCTCCGCCTGGCCGCGCCCGACACCCCGACAGTCACGCTCCGCCTCGTCCCGCCGGACGACCTGGCGCCCGACCACGCCGAGAGCGGCACCCCCGCCCACTGAGCCACCCCGCCCGCCTCCCGAGGGGAGCACCACCTTGAGGATCCACACGACCGGCCGCGCCAAGCGCTTCGCCCTCGGCAGCACCGTCGCGCTGACCGTCGCCGGGATGAACGCCCCGGCCGTCCTCGGCTTCGCCGGCGACCAGTACCACAGCTACGTGATCAACCGCCCCGAGTACAAGGCGCGGTACGGCCACTGGCAGACCCTGACGCTGCCCGCCGAGTTCCGGGTCAACGCCGTCCACGCCACCCTGCTGCGCACCGGCAAGGTGCTGATCGTGGCCGGTTCCGGCAACGACGAGAAGCAGTTCAACGCGGGCAGCTTCAAGAGCCTGCTCTGGGACCCGGCCAAGAACACCTACAAGCTGATACCCACCCCGGCCGACATGTTCTGCGGCGGCCACACCTCCCTCCCGGACGGCCGGGTACTGGTGGCCGGCGGCACCCAGCGGTACGAGAAGCTGGACGGCGCCGTGAAGAAGGCGGCCGGGGTGATGCGGGTGCGCAACGAGAGCCCGGAGCGCGACCGCACCTTCCCCAAGGGCACCGTCTTCGTCGCCCCGAACGGCCGCGAGTACGCCAGCACCGTCCCGGTGACCGTCCCCGCCGCGACCAAGACCGGCTCCGGCAAGCAGACCGTGGTCACCGCGGGCGAGCAGCACGTGTTCGTCGAGGCACTCGGAGAGGGCCCGGACTACGTGGCCGGCTCCCCGGCCCAGTACCGGATCAAGGGCCTGACCGGCACCGACGCGCACAACCTGTACGGGCAGAGCGAGAAGCTGACCCTGGACAAGCAGGAGTACCAGGGCATCCGCTCCGCCTTCGAGTTCAACCCGGACACCGAGCTCTACGAGCAGGTCACGGACATGGCGCACGCCCGCTGGTACCCGACGCTGACCGGGCTGGGCGACGGCCGGGTGGTCACCGTCTCCGGGCTGGACGACACCGGGGAGATCCTCAACGGCAACGACAACGAGGTCTACGACCCGAAGACCAAGACCTGGGCCAAGGCCCCCGACCGCTACTTCCCGACCTACCCGTCACTCTTCCTGACGGCCGCCGGCAAGCTCTTCTACTCGGGCTCCAACGCCGGTTACGGCCCCGCCGAGAAGGGTCGCGAGCCCGGCGTGTGGGACCTGTCGAACAACAGCTTCCAGCCCGTCCCCGGCCTGCGCGACCCGGGTCTGACCGAGACCTCCTCCTCGGTGCTGCTGCCGCCCGCGCAGGCGCAGAAGGTCATGGTGCTGGGCGGCGGCGGGGTGGGCGAGTCCCCGCTGTCCACGGCCCGCACCGACATCGCCGACCTCTCGGCCGCCAAGCCCTCCTTCACCCCGGGCCCGGACCTGCCGGCCGGCGGCACCCGCTACCTCAACAGCGTGATCCTCCCCGACGACACCGTGTTCACCACCGGCGGCTCCAGCGGCTACCGCGGCCGGGGCGAGAGCGACCTGCTCAAGGCGCAGGTCTACCACCCGGATTCCAACAGCTTCACGACCGCCGCCGAGCCCACCGTCGGCCGCGACTACCACTCCGAGGCACTGCTGCTGCCGGACGGCCGGATCGCGGTGCTGGGCTCCAACCCGCTCTTCGCGGACAAGGCCGAGACCCAACCCGGCGGCTTCGAGCAGCGGATCGAGATCTACACCCCGCCGTACCTGTACCACGGCGACCGCCCGGAGGTGACGGCCGCGCCGGGGGCGGCGAAGCTCGGCGGCACCCTCAGGGTCGGCGCCTCCCGACCGGACGCGGTGACCACCGCCAAGCTGATCCGGCCGAGTTCGGTGACCCACGTGACCGACGTCGAGCAGCGCTCGGTGGCCCTGGACATCACCGGGCGCACCGCCGACGGGGTCTCGCTCACCCTCCCGGGCAACCCCGATCTGCTGCCGCCCGGCTGGTACATGCTGTTCCTGACGGACGCCGCCGGCACCCCGTCGGTCGCCCGCTGGGTCCAGGTCACCGGATAGCGGCTCGTCGCTCACGAGGCCGCCCGGGTGGTCGGCGCGGCGGCTCAGCGCGCCGCCCGGGCCAGCCCCAGCGCGTACGGCAGCCAGAACTCGCCCGCCCGGGGCTCGCCGCGGCCGCACTCGCCGTCGGACTCCCCCGGGTTCTTGATCCACAGGTAGGCGTCGACGTTCGGCCGCCCGGTCTCGGTGGTCGGCGGCTCGCCGAGCGCCCGGCCGGGCGGGTTGCACCAGGCGTCGGAGCCCAACGAGCCGTTGCCGCTGCGGCTGGTGTCGATGACGAAGTGCTTCCCGCCCAGGGCGGCGGAGAGCCGGTTGCCGTACGCCGCGTTCCGGTCGGTGGGGTAGAAGTTGGCGACGTTCACCGCGAAGCCGTCCGCCGCGGCGATGCCCGACCTGCGCAGGGCGCCGGCCAGGTCGTCCGGGTCCTGCGCCCAGCCCGGGTTGCCCGCGTCCAGGTAGACCCGGACGTTCGGACGCTTCTTCAGCTCCTGGACGGCGAAGGCCAGCAGGCCGTACCGCTCGGCGGCCAGGTCGCCCTTGATCCCGCAGGTGTCCAGGGTGTGCGCGACGGCGTCCGGCTCCAGGACGACCCAGGCCTTGCGGTCGCCGAGGGCCTGGGCGACGCCGGTGATCCAGGAGCGGTAGGCGGCTGCGTCGGCGGCGCCGCCGGCCGAGTACTGGCCGCAGTCGCGGTGCGGGATGTCGTACGCGACGAAGACGGCCGTCCGGTCCGCCTCGGCGGCCCGGCGGCTGACCTGCTCGGCGATCTGCTGGGCACCCTGTTCGCCCAGCCACTGCGAGGAGGGCCGGCCGGCGATCCGCAGCAGGGTGTCGGCCTCCGCCGTGCGGCCCTGGCTGCGCAGCGTGGCGACCTGCCGGGCTGCGTTGGTCTGGTCGGAGACGTAGAAGGCCTGGCCGGGGAGCTGGTCCGGGCCGCCGGGTTCAGCCGTCGCGCTGGGGACCGCGACGCTCGGCGCCACGACACCGGGGGCGGCCTTCGCTGCGCCGCCGTCCGAGCCACCGCAGCCGGAGACCACGAGCGCCGTCAGGCCCGCGCCCAGCGCGGCCCACCGAATCGTTCCCGCCCGTCCCACCCCGCGCACGTACCGCCCCTTTGAGCCGGCCCCGCCCCTGGACCGGTCCGGCGACCGGTCGGCACCAGCTAAGCACACCCGGCCCCGGCCGACGGCCGACAGCGGTGAACGGCAAGTGGCCGTGGACGGACGGGAATCCGATCCCGTCCGCCCACGGCCACCGAGCCCGGGCCCTGCGTCGATCCGGCCCCGGCCGGACGTCAGCCCTGCTTCAGGTCCGGCACCCGCCAGTCGATCGGCTCGCCGCCGAAGCCGTCCAGCGCCGCGTCGATCTGCGAGAACGGACGGCTGCCGAAGAACAGCTTGGCGGACAGCGGCGACGGGTGCGCGCCCTGCACCACCACGTGCTTCTCGGTGTCGATCAGCGGCAGCTTCTTCTTGGCGTAGTTGCCCCACAGCACGAAGACCACCGGCTCCTCGCGCGCGCTCACCGCCTTGATCACCGCGTCGGTGAACTTCTCCCAGCCCTTCGCCTTGTGCGAGTTGGCCTCGTGGGCGCGGACCGTGAGCACCGCGTTGAGCAGCAGCACACCCTGCTCGGCCCAGTGCATCAGGTAGCCGTTGTCGGGGGCGGGGACGCCCAGGTCGGCGTCCAGCTCCTTGAAGATGTTGCGCAGCGAGGGCGGCGTCTTCGTCCCGGGCAGCACCGAGAAGCTCATGCCGTGGGCCTGGCCGTCGTCGTGGTACGGGTCCTGGCCGAGGACGAGCACCCGGACCTTCTCGTACGGAGTGGCCTCCAGCGCGGCGAACTCCTGGCCGCTCGGCGGGAACACCTGGTGCTGCGCGCGCTCGGCCGCTACGAAGGCCGCCAGCTCCGCGAAGTACGGCTTCTCCGTCTCGGCGCCGAGCACCGCGCGCCAGGACTCGGGCAGCCCCAGCCCGCCGCCCTCGCCGGCCTCGACCACGCCCGTCTCGACCGTGTCCGTCACGACATCTACCTCCCACACCGCGGCTGCCGCGCCGCCTGCCCTCTTACACCCCGAACGCTACACAGCCCCACCGACAACTCAGTCCACAGGAGCCGCCCCGGCGGCCGTGGCAACGGCGGCCGCCCGCACCACCCGGACGTGCTCCACCGCGTTGAGCAGCACCAGCAGCCCGGCCAGGGCCACCAGCACCACCAGCGCCGGCAGCCGCACCATCACGGGCAGCAGGCCCAGCACCACCACCGCGGCGACGATCCGGGTGGTCGAGACCCGACGGAACATCATCCAGCGGGTGTAGCCGAAGGTCAGCAGGTACAGCCCGCACCCGCCGTACAGCAGCGCCACCGACCCGGCGCCGAGCGCCTGCCGGGGGTGGGCCACGGTCTCCTCGAAGCCGACCGCGACCCCGATCACCCCGGCGGCCAGCGCCAGGTGCCCGTACTGGAAGATCCGCCGGACCACGTCCCGCCGCGAGTCGGCGACCTCCACGGCGTGCCGCATCGCGTCCGCCGCGAACACGAAGTACTGCCACCACAGGCCCGCCGAGATGGTGAACGCGGCGGCCACCGCGGTGAGTTCGGCCGCGTCCAGCCGGGCCCCGGCCGCCGAGGCGCCGATCCCGACGATCGACTCACCGAGCGCCACCAGCAGGAACAGCCCGAACCGCTCCGGCATGTGCGCCGGGTGGTACGCCACCGTGGCGAGCTGTCGCCGGAACACCAGCGGCGCGGCCAGGTCGCAGAGCGCGGCCACCGCCCACAACGCGAGCCGCGGCCCGTCCGACAGCAGCCCGCCGGCCAGCAGCAGCGGCCCGCTGACCAGCACGCCGGCGCCGTACGGGCCGCTCCAGACGCCCGGGAGGCGGACCAGCAGGAGCAGCAGCACCACCCGGGCCAGCCAGTACGCGGCACCGAGCAGCAGGCCCCGCCGCCCGTACGCGCCAGGGATGGCGAGCGCCATGAACAGCCCGGCCAGGCCGACCAGCAGGATGCCCAGGCGGTCGCGCTGGTTGTCCACGTCCCGGATGTTGGCCTGCACGGTGGTGCCGACCCAGCACCAGTACACCGGCACGAACACCACCAACGCCCGGATCAGGCCGCCGGCGTCGTGCTGGTGGTGCAGCAGCCCGGAGACCTGGGTGATCGCGAAGACGAAGACCAGGTCGAAGTAGAGCTCCGCCCAGGTGACCCGCTTCTCGCCCGGCTCCTCCGGGTCCCCCGTCGTACTCATCCGCGCCCTGCCTCCCCGACCCCACGAACCCGACCGGCCCCGCGGAACGAGGCGGCCCCACACAACGAAGCGGCGTCACCGAGCGAGGCGACCCCACCGAACGAAACCGCCCCGCCCCGGCGCTCGGCCGGAACGGGGCTCGCGACAGCACCGCAGAGGCTAGACCAGGTCGACCAGGTCCGCGATCGACTTGACCACCCGGGTCGGCCGGTACGGGAAGCGCTCCACGTCGGAGGCGGAGGTCAGCCCGGTGAGCACCAGGATGGTCTCCATGCCCGCCTCCATGCCCGCGACGATGTCGGTGTCCATCCGGTCGCCGATCATCACGGCGGTCTCCGAGTGGGCCCCGGCGGTGTTCAGCGCCTCGCGCATCATCAGCGGGTTGGGCTTGCCGACGAAGTACGGCTCGACGCCGGTCGCCTTGGTGATCAGGGCCGCGACCGAGCCGGTGGCCGGCAGCACGCCCTCGGTGGAGGGGCCGGTCTCGTCCGGGTTGGTGCAGATGAACCGGGCGCCCTGGTTGATCAGGCGGATCGCCTTGGTGAGCGCCTCGAAGGAGTAGGTCCGGGTCTCGCCGAGGACCACGTAGTCGGGGTTGTTGTCGGTCAGGACGTAACCGGCCTGGTAGAGCGCGGTGGTGAGCCCCGCCTCGCCGATCACGTACGCGGTGCCGTTCGGGCGCTGGCTCTTGAGGAACTTCGCGGTGGCCAGGGCGGAGGTCCAGATGCACTCCTCCGGCACCTCCAGGCCCATCCCGGCCAGCCGGGCGCTGAGGTCGCGCGGGGTGTAGATCGAGTTGTTGGTGAGCACCAGGAAGGGCTTGCCGGACTCCCGCAGCCTGCGCAGGAACTCCTGCGCCCCGGGGATCGGCGTGCCCTCGTGGATGAGGACACCGTCCATGTCGGTCAGCCAGGACTCGATGGGCTTGCGGTCTGCCACGTGCGTGTCTCCCGAAGTGTTGCAGCGTCTTGCGTGGGGCCCTGACGCGGCACAGCCTAATCCGCGCAGGTGAGCGGGGACAGAACGTCCCGCTGGACGGGATGCGACGATCGGACGGCGGAAACCGGGAGCAACCGGGCGGCTCGTGATTGAGTAGGCCGCATGAACCCGCAGACGACCTCCCACCGCGTGCCCGATCGAACGCTGCGGGTCGGCCTGATCGGCTACGGCCTGGCCGGCTCCGCCTTCCACGCCCCGCTCATCGCCACCACGCCGGGGCTGCGGCTGGACGCCGTGGTCACCGCCAACCCCGAGCGCCGCGAGCAGCTGCGCCGCGAGCACCCCGACGCCCGCGCCGTGGACACCCCCGAACAGCTGCTCGCCGACCCGGACGCGCTGGACCTGGTCGTCATCGCCTCCCCCAACCGCACCCACGCCCCGCTCGCCCGTGCCGCCCTGCAGGCGGGCCTGGCCACCGTGGTGGACAAGCCGCTGGCCGCCACCGCCGCCCAGGCGCTGGAGCTGTGCCGGCTCGCCGAGGCCCGGGGCGTCCTGCTCTCGGTCTTCCAGAACCGGCGCTGGGACGGCGACTTCCTCACCGCGAGCCGACTGGTGCGCGGTGGCGCGCTCGGCCGGGTGCACCGCTTCGAGTCCCGCTTCGAGCGCTTCCGTCCCAAGCCCAAGCCGGGCTGGCGCGAGCTGGCCGATCCGGCCGAGGTCGGCGGCACCCTGTACGACCTGGGCAGCCACCTGGTCGACCAGGCGCTGACGCTGTTCGGGCCGGTCGAGACGGTGTACGCGGAGATCGACGTGCGCCGCGACGGCGCGGTGGTGGACGACGACGCCTTCCTCGCCCTCACCCACGCCTCCGGCACCCGCTCGCACCTGTGGACCAGCGCCATCACCCCGCTGATCGGCCCCCGGCTGCGGGTGCTCGGCGACACCGCCGGGTACGTCAAGCACGGCATGGACCCCCAGGAGGCCGACCTCCGGACGGGCCGGCGCCCCGACGGCGGCCACCCGTGGGGCGCCGACCGGCCCGAGCAGTACGGCACCCTGGGCAGCGACGAGTCCCCGATCTCGCTGCCCACCGATCCGGGCGACTACCCCGCCTTCTACGCCGGCATCGTCGCCGCCCTGACCGTCCCCGGCACCCCGCCCCCGGTCGACCCGCGCGACGCGGTGGCCACCCTCACCGTCCTGGAGGCCGCCCGTGCCTCCGCGGCGACGGGGACGGCGGTCCGGCTGAACTGACGGGAAGCCGCACGACATCCCGGGCGGCGGCCCTGGCGGAGGAGGTCGAGCGCGACGGACCGGCCGCGCTCACACCCCGATGACCTCCACCGCCGAGCCCAGCCCCCGGAAGTCCGCCACGTTGCGGGTGTACAGCGGCAGCCCGTGGGCCGAGGCGATGGCGGCGATCATCAGGTCTATCCGACGCGGGCGCGGCTGCCGTCCGGCGGCGATGGTGAGGGTGACCAGCGTCCCGTAGCGGGCGGCGGCGGCCGCGTCGAAGGGCAGCGGGTCGAAGTCGGCCATCGCCGCGCCCAGTACCTCCAGCCGGGCCGCCCGGCTGACCGGGTCCCGCGCCATCGAGACGCCCTGCTGCAGCTCGGCGAAGGTGATCGCGGTCAGCTCCGGCACGGCCGGCAGGTCGGCGGGGTTCAGCAGCGCCAGGTCGATGTACACACAGGTGTCCAGCACCCCGGCCGGCCGCCGCCGGGGCGCCCGGCGGCGCTCAGCCACGCCGCCGCTCGAACGGGTCGTCGCCCTCGTCCCCCACCAGTTCCTCGGGCCCGAAGTACTCCTCGGCCTCCTTGCGCAGCTGCTGGTAGTCCACCCGTGGCAGCTTCACGTGCCGCGCCACCAGCTCCTCCGCCGTGAGCCGTCGCCGCCCGGACACCGGCCGCAGCTCCGCGACCTCGACCCCGTTCCTGGTGATGTGGAAGGTCTCCCCCGCCTCCACCGCGTCCATCACCGCGGCGGAGTTGTTCCGGAACTCCCGCTGGGTAATCGTCTTCATCCGTCCACGGTAGCCCCGCGTAGCACCGGCGGCTACACCTCGCACGGCACTGCGGGAACCCGACAGGTCGTAGGATCGTCCTGCTGAACGTCAGGAGCCGGGAACACACCGAAGGGGGGCACGCCGTGGGTGTCGTCGCGATGCTGCTGGGCCTGCTCCGGGTGCTGACCGGACAGTTGGCGACCGACGGTGGCGCACTGGCGTCCGTCGCCGCCGTGGCGGCCATGGTCCTGGTGGCCGGAGCGGTCACGGGGGCGTTGGCCGGGACGCGGCTGTTGGGGGCGCGGGCGCCGGCGGCGGTGCGCAGCGGGGTGCTGCGACGTCGGGCGTTCCGTACGGCGTTCCTTCCGCAGCGTGATCCGGACGCCCGGGGCAGGCGACGCCCCAGGGCGCCGGGGGCGGCCCTGGCGGCCGCGTAGATCCGCAGTTTCCTCCGTACGGCTCCCCCGTACGTTTTTCGTACAGCTCCCGTACGTTCTTCGCGGCCGTCCTCCGCCGATCACTCATGTCCTGAGACCCCGGAGGGCTCGCTTCACCATGTCCGCTCTGTCTGTTCTCGACCCGGCCGTCACCGTCGCCCACGCCGTGGTCTCCGCCATCGCCCACGTCCTGCCGACGGCGCTGGCGATCGTCCTGTTCGTCCTCGCCGTACGGCTCTGCCTGCACCCGCTGGCGCGGGCGGCGGCGCGCGGGGAGAAGGCCCGTTCGAAGCTCGCGCCGAAGGTCGCCGAGCTGAACAAGAAGCACAAGAACAACCCGGAGAAGGCGCGCGAGGCGCTCGCGGAGCTGTACCGGAAGGAGCAGGTCTCACCGTTCGCGGGCTGTCTGCCGATGCTGATCCAGATCCCGTTCTTCTCGGTGATGTACCGGCTCTTCACCACCCCGAACGACCTGCTGGACCACACCCTGTTCGGGGTGCCGCTGGGCCTGCACGTCGGGAGCGCGCACGGCGCCGGGCAGTTCGCGGTGTTCGGGCTGCTGTACGCCGGGCTGGCGGCGGTCGGGTACGTCAACTACCGCCGGGCCCGGCGTGCGGCGGCCGCGCAGACCACCCCGCAGCCGGGGGCGTCGGTGCTGCCGTACCTGTCCTTCGTCTCGGTGCTGTTCGCGATGCTGGTGCCGGTGGCGGCCGCGCTCTACCTGCTGACCACGAGCGTGTGGTCGGCCTCCGAGCGGGCCTGGCTGTACCGGGGCGGGGTGCCGGTCCCGGCGACCGCGCTCGCGGTCTAGCCCCAACGCCGTGTAGATAGAGCCTGCGGGTTCCGGTCACGGGTCTGGTGTCGTCAGGATGTCGATGCTGATGCTGGCCTTGTAGCTGGTCCGGTCGACGGTGCCTTTGGCGTTGTACTTGGAGATCGCGCGTTTGACGACGCGGGGTCGGGTGCGGATGCGCCGGTCGGGCATGAGGTCGGCCAGGACGCGCCGGCCGATGGTGCCGACGAGGTCGATGACGGTGTTTGCGATGACGCCCGCGGCCTGGATGACCAG
>NZ_JBICZB010000068.1:0-45154 GCF_043201815.1 Kitasatospora sp. NPDC048296 | reverse complement strand
CCCACCACCGGGCCGCCCCGCCCCAACCCCAACCAGGCCGCCAGGCCCCCGCCGAAGGCCCACCAACAGCCAGCGCAGCACCACCCAACCCGCACGACGCCACCAACCGCCACCACCACACCAACCACCCACCACACCAACAGGGAGAAGAGAGAGGGGCGCATAGAGAGGGTTGTCGGAATTACCGGGAACCTTGGTTGGCCCCCTGAGCTGCACAGATGCCCCCTCACGTCCGGAGCTGGGGTGCTGGCATCAGGAGCTACATCAGGAGTCGCATCGGGAGCCACATCAGGAGCTGCATCAGGAGTCCCGGGCCGGGCCGGGCCGGGCCGCCGCCGACACTCCGAGCGGACCCCACTTCACATCGATGCACTCTTCATGGTAGTCTTTCTCTTGTCAGGCCGGGTGGCTCCCGGAAGGCAATCGGACCGCTAGACCACGGAGGACAGCATGAACCGCAGTGCTCGCAAGGCCGCAGAAATCAAGCGCAACCGCCGACGCGCCGGTCAACTGGCGAAGACCTTCGGTCACCGCCCCCGCTCGCTGGCCACCTACACCCTGGCCGCGAGCGGCATGAACCGCCGGACCGCCGAGGGCTGCGCGAACAGCATGCGCACGGTGGCCAAGAGCCTGAACATCGCGGGCACCCCCGGCACCACGACCCGGACCATCGAGGGCCCGGCCGAGGGGGAGCGGCCCACCACCCGCTACACCAAGGCCGAGGTCCGCGCGATCGCCGAGAAGTACGCGCCGCGCAAGCCCGCGTACCGCGCTGTCCGCGCCTCGCTCCTGGCCCTGACCGCCGCCTGACAGGCCCCCGCCGGGGGGCGGGCGGGCCCGCCCCCCGGCATTCTCCAAAACCCCTGAAATCCAGATCCGAGAATCGGAGAATTCCCATGAAGAAGAACATCACCGCCGTTGTCGCCGCCTCCGCTGCCATCATCGAGAACAACATCCCGGAGACCCACGCGGCCGCCGTCGAGTTCTCGTACACCACCGACGGGGTCACCGTCGTCACCCGCGAGAACCTCACCACCAAGCGCCGGACCCAGGCTCTCGCCCACGTGATGAACGCCTTCCGGGCCGCCGGGTGGACGTTCGTCCCGGGCCGGGCGGTCATGCTCACCGCCCCCGACGCGGTGTTCGCCCGGAAGAAGAAGGCCGCCACCGCGACCGTGGCCGAGGTGGTCGAGGTCGAGACCGACGCCCCCGCGCTGTTCCCGGTCCAGGAGGCCCCCGTTATGGCCTTCAGCGGCTGACCGAGCGCCCGGGGGGCGGGGGTCCCCGCCCCCCGGGGCCCGCCGCCAGAGGGCCCCAAGACGGCACGCAGCGCCGGACGGCCGGAAAACGGCGACCGGCCCGATCAATTCAGCAGAGGAGACCCACCGATGGCCTACATCACCGCCGCCACCACGGCCAAGGGCACCACCCGACGCATTCTGCGCCGCGCTGTCACCCCGGCCCGGCCGGTCGGCCGCGAGGCAGTCGTAGCCGAAGCCATGCGAGCAAACGCCCTTGACTACGAGCTGCGCGGCCGGGCCCGCCTAGCCGCCAGTCCGGCCGCCGCACAGTCGCTCCGCGAGCAGGCGGACACCAACTGGCGCACCTACAACCGGACCGGCGTGTACCCGGCTTGAGTCCACCGCCGGGCCCCGACATGCAGGGCCCGGCAACACATCGGCGCGCAGCGCCGGGCCAGGTTGGCGGCGCCAGCCGCCCCGCGTGGGGACAGGGGCCGCCCTCGGCCGCCAGGCCGAGGCCGAGGGCGTAGCCCCCGCCCCAAGAAGTGAAAGGCGCAGAGCAGCACTGCGCCCCAGCGATCGAGAAAGGCAAGGCAGATGGGTTCGATGATCAGGGCCGTCCGGGCATGGGCGCGGACGTGGTTGAGCACGCGGGCGCAGCGCGCCGCCGAGGTGGCGCGGGTCGAGGCGCAGCGCGCCCAGTACCTGGGGATGGTCCCGGAGCCCCCGGCCGGGTACGAGGTGCCCACGGTCGGCCGTCGGTTGGTGGAGCATGCCCGTGCCCACGGGTGGTTCGCGCTGGAGGTGTGGACCGTGCAGGACGGTTGGCCGCTCTACGTGGTGACGGTTGGTCGGCCCGCCGAGGACAGCGAGGGGCGCCGGATCGGGCTGCGCTGGGAGTACCGCCGGATGTGGTCGTCCCTGTTCGTCCCGCACGGGCAGGAGTTGGTGTTGTGCGGTCCGGGCGCCGCATGGACGCCGGAAGCGCCGGAGGTACACGAGGCGCCGTCGTTGGGCGAAGTCATGGCGGTCATCGAGGCGCACCCGGTCGGGTAGCGGGCGGCCGCGCCCCCGAGTCGGATCGGGGGCGCGGCGCAGCCGGAGAAGGCCGGAGAGCAGGGCCGGGCACTGCCCCGGTGAGCAGGGCAGGCGTGGGGCGCGTGCAGCGCCCCACCGGTCATCAGAACGCATCCAGGAGCAGCCATGTTCTACATCATCACTTCCGACCAGGGCCGGACCGTCCACGTCGCCGAGGGGGAGCAAGCCGCTTCCGCGTACATCCGACGGCTGATCACCTTTGGGGGCAGTTACAGCGTCGAGACCGGCAAGACCCGGCCCCCGCGCGGCTGAGAGCCAGCACCGGGGCCCGGACCGACTCCAGGCCCGGTTGGTCCCGACAGCGGTGGGGCGTGCTGCGCCCCGCCGCTCAGCAGCGAGGAGCCCCCATGGGCAACGAGCTTGAGGCAGTGCAGGCGGAGTTCCGGGAGCTGCAGCGGCGCAGCGAGCGGAGCGCGGAGGAGTCGGCGCGGCTGGTGGAGGTCCGGGCACGGCTGGTGGAGTTGCTGGCGGTGCCGCCCGCCGGGTACGAGGCCCCCGAGGCCGGCCGGAGGCTGGTGGAGCACGCCCGTGCCCATGGGTGGCTGGCGTTGGAGCAGTGGGCGCAGGCGAGCGACGGCGCGCCGTACTACACGGTCCAGGTCGGGCGGGCGGCCGGGGACGAGGAGGGACGGCGGATCGGGCTGCGTTGGAAGTTCCAACGGACGTGGCATTCGTGGGGGGCTGCGCCCGGCCGGGTGCGGTTGTTCGGGTCGGGAACGGCGCAGACGCCCGAGGCCCCGAGGGCTCATGACGCGCCGTCGGTGCGGCGGATCCGGGAGGTGATCGGGGCGAATCCGGTGACATGAGGCGTGGATCACACCCCTGGATGCATTTTCCATGGTAGTCTTTCTCTTGTCAGGCCGGGTGGCTCCCGGAAGGCAATCGGACCGCTAGACCACGGAGGACAGAGACCATGACCAGCACCCAGACCCCCGCCAGCCTCGCCGGGAACTACGAGCCGGCCGCCCCCGGCGCCCGCACCTGGCGCGAGGCCCGCCCGCTGACCGTGGACGGCAAGCGCGTCACGGTCGTCGTCGAGGGCGACGCCGGGCGCACCGCCTACCTGTTCATCGGGGGCATCTGCGGGGAGCCCTACGAGCTGCCCGCCGACGTCACCAACGTGGACCTGTGGGCGCAGCAGATGATTGCGGAGCGGGCGGCGGCGGCCCCGGCGGAGCAGCCGGCTTCGGCCCCGGCCGATGCCCCGCGCCCCGTGGCCACGGTGAACGTGCCCGGTTCGTTCGCCGAGTGGCTTGAGGGCACCAACGCGATGACCGGGGACGACGACCACGACCCGAGGTCGCTCGCGCTGCGCCTGGCCGTCGAGGGCGGCCGGTGGGTCCAGCGCGGCCGGTCGCGGACGCTGGTGGTCGAGGGCGACGAGCGAACCATGAGCGTCCTCACCGAGTATGCGAACGCCTTCCTGAACATGTGCTGCGTCGAGGACGGGTCGGCGACGCGGGCCGAGGTGAGCGGGGCGAAGAAGACCCAGGAACGTGCACTGGCCGCGCGAGCCACGCTGATTGCCACCGAGCAGGCCGAGCGGCGCCGTCGGGCCCGGCGGACCCTGGTCATGTACGGGCCCGTCAGGAACGCGTCGATCAGGGACAAGGCCGCCGTGTTCTACGGCTTCAACCCCGGGGCGCGGGACGTCAACATCCCGAACTTCATCGCCAAGGAGCTGGACGGCGCGTCGGCCGCCGTTAAGGGGTACGGCTGGGAACCCGTCGACCGGGACGAGATGGAAACGCTGCTCGATCTGGCGGGCAAGGCCGCCGACTACCGGGCCGCCGGACCGCAGCGCCAGGTGCGGACCAGCTGACCTACCGCCAGCGCCCCGCCCGAGGACAGGGCGGGGCGCCCCTCCGGCCGCGCCAGAGACCGGCCCCGCGGAACCGGCGCCGAAAGCCCCCGCGGCGCGCGGCGCCCCACCCCCGAATCCCCGCCGAGGGCGCAACAACAACCCCATGGATGCACATTCCATGGTAGTCTTTTCCTTGTCAGGCCGGGTGGCTCCCGGAAGGCAATCGGACCCGTACGACGAGAGGAATGCTGATCATGGCGACGAAGACCGGGCTGTACGCGCCCAAGCCGATGGCCGCCCCCCTGCCGGAGCCCCGGGTACTGCCCGCCCCTCTCCAGGAGCTTCCCGCCGGACTCTCCTACCGGATGGAGCCTGTCACCGGCCACGGCCCCTACCGGGAGTTCGTGCACCCCGGCCGGTACGTCGTCCTGATCGACGGTCAGAGCCCGTGGGCGACCGCGCGGCCGGAGGAGTGCCTGGACACGACCGGCCAGGGTGTGTGGATCGCGGACGACGCGGTTCTCGTGTGCCTCAGCTGCGGTCTGGACTGCACCTGACAGCACCGGGGCGGGCCGGAAGGCCCGCCCCAACCTCCCGGGAATCGAGCCCAGCACAACCAAGCCCGGGGCGGGTGGCTACCGCCCCGGCATCGAACCGCACACCACGAGATGGGATCATGATCATGGGAAGCAAGCCGGAGTTCTTCGAGTCGGGCCGCACGTACGTCGTGGCGGACCCGTTCCTACCCCCGGAGCTCCGCATGGTGTTCGACTGTGTTGCGGTCGCCCCACACCGGCAGCACGGAGACCTTCGGGCGTTCGGGTTCGCGGGCCCGCTCGGCGGGCCGGGCCGCTGGTCGTCGGTCGCCTTCCAGGAGTCCCAGTGGTCGATCGGCTGGGCGGATGCGGGGCCCGTCCCCGACCGGTCCGCCGAGCCCGAGCCCGGCAGCAGCGAGGACGAGGACCGGGGCCAGGAGGAGCCGGACGAGGTCCCCGGGACGTACGCGGGCACCGCCCCCATCCCGCGCGGCACCCTGGTTCGGTACCACGGCAGCCTGACGCACCAGCACGGTCTGTACCGCTCCGAGCCGTGCGGTTGCCCGCGCTGCGCCAGGGTGCCCGACGGGCCCCGGTACCTGCTGCGCGACCGGGCCACCGACGACGTGGCCGTGCGCTGCGCCCGCCGCGCGTCGGTCTCCCTCGCCCTCTGAGTCACCGGCCCATCGCCGGGCGGCGGCCAAGCCGCCGCCCGGCCCCACCGAGGGCCCGCCGCCGGGCACCTCCGGGCCGGCCGCCACCCCTTCGATCCCCAAGGAGTCCGACCGATGATCGCTCGCCTCACCCACGCCCACCGCCGACGGCTCCAGGCCATGCGCCACGGCCGCCCGTTCCGCCAGCTGGCGAGGGCGGCCCACGCCTTCCGCCGGGAACTGGCGGGGTTTGCCGCATCCATGGCCCCGTCATTGTCCGTACGGCCCTACACCGTCGTATTCCACTACCCCGACGAGCCGCACATGCCCGCGCAGACCTACCACGTGTCGGCCCGGTCGCTCGCCGCCGCCGTCCGCCAGGCGGAGGGCTACGAGAACTGGCTCAACGCCCGAGCAGGGTGGCCGGACGGCAGGCGCCGCCCGGTACGCGTCGCCATCGCTTCCGAAGGTTGGACCTACCCCAAGGACCAGTCCCAGGAGTACGACGAGGCCCCCTGGTAGCCAGCCGCAGGCCGCCCGTTCGGGGCGGCCCGCAGGGGGCCCGGCGATCCTCCCCGCGGCAGGAAGAAACCGGCCGTGGAGCCCTCCGAGCACCCTGCGGGCCGACGGCGGCAGGCAGGCCAGAGCCGTCCACCATCCGTCCCCCCAGGGCCGCCCCCGCAAGGCGGTCCGTGAAGGCCGCCAGGAGGCCGCATGTTCATCCTGACCCGCCGTCTGCCGGACGGCACCGAGAAGACTCACGGCACTCCGTTCACGACCCTCAGGGCCGCCACCGTGGCTGCCGCCTATGTGCTGCACGACAATCGCGCCGCCAGCAAGGCCGAGGCGCAGCGGTTCTCCGTGAAGTTGGGCGCGGCCGCCCGGGGCGAGTGGGTGGAGCACGCCAGCGGCTACGCCTTCCGGGTCGACGCCGGCGACTAGGCCTGTCTTTCGCAGGTGGGGAAACGAGTGTCCAGCCAGCGTGGTCGGGTTGGATCGACGTCGAGTAGTTCCAGGAGTTGGGCCTGGATGCCGGCGCTGATCACGATGGTGGGTGGGCTGGTGGCGGTGCCGGGTCTGATCCGTAGTTCGGACAGGGCGGTGAGGATCAGCTCGCCCGTCGGTCGGACCGAGCGGGGTTCAAGGTAGAAGCCGCGCATGGTGCGCTGGGGGCCCAGGGCCCGGCGGACCTGGCGTTCGATCAGGCAGAACACCAGCAGGGCCAGGCAGATCACGGTGATCAGGGCGGCGATGCGCTTGTTGCTGCGCAGGAACATCGGCGCGACGGCGAGCGGGCCCTTGAACTCGCCGTAGCGGCGCTCGATGACCGGCTGGCCCTTGTAGTGCAGCAGAACCTGGGTGGCGTCGGCTTGGTCGGTGGGCAGGTTGGTCAGCAGCGCGTACCAGCCGTCGATGGCCGCTTCGGCGTCGATGGCGGTCTGGTCGAAGGACCAGGTGAGGGTCGGTTTGCCGTCCGGTGCGGTGCCGGTGGCCGCTTGCAGGTAGGCGCCGACGCGGCGGGCTCGGGCGATGGCCGCCAGGCGGGCGTCGACCTTGGCCCGGTCGGGGTAGTGGTGGCTGCCCAGGGCGCGTTGGAGGCGTTCGAGGTCCTCGCGGGCCTTGGCCAGCTTCCGCTCCCGGGCGGCCCGCTGCCCGGCCGCGTTCGCGCTGGAGTGCACCAGGATCCGCCGCAGTTCCTGCGGCGGATCGCTCTTGCGCCGACCCTTCCAGACGAAGGCCTGGTCCTCCACCACGCGGTAGCTGCCGCGCTGTTCGGCGCTCTTGGCGGCGTCACGCTCGGCGACGTAGTCCACGACGGTCGCGGTCTGAAGGTCCTGGGCCGCGTAGAGAGCGGGATCGACGGAGGCGGCCGCGGCCGGGGCGATGAAGCGCACCCCGGCCACGTTCATGGCGGCGACGTTGTCGTAGGACAGCAGCTTGGAGTCGCCCAGCAGCAGGAAGTCGGGCCGCTCGGCGATCTCTTGCAGAGCGTGCATGGTGTCCACGACCTGGGAGACCTCGCCGGCCCCTCCGCTGATCGCGCGGTGCAGGACGGGGATGCCGCCATCCGCGGTGACCGCCAGCCCGGTCTGGATCTGCTTCAGGTCGGTGCGGCGGTCCTTGGGGTGGCCGAAGCGGACCATCGGGTAGCCGGTGTCCGGGTCCTCGTAGGCGCCGTGCAGGGAGATGCTGGTCATGTCCCAGTGCCACTGGGTGGTGTCGATGCCGAACTCGGTGATCGCCTTGGCGCCCACCGAGCCGTTGATCTGGGCCAGGTGCGGGGCGATCGCGTCCAGAGCGCGGCCGATCCGGTCGTCGTTGAGGAAGTCCGGCGTGATGCCGAAGACCTCGTCCACCGCCCACTGCTCGGCCCACTTGTTCACCTTGAACATCGGCATCGGCGAGGAAAGCCGGTTGGCGATCAACGCCTCGACGACCTGTCCGTGAGTGATGTGGGCGACCTCGGTCCGCATCGGACACAGCCCATCAATGATCCCGGCGACGTCCAGACGACGCAGGAACTGCGCGGACGCGGGCAGAGAGCCCAGCCGCTTCTCCACCACAGAGGTGATCAGAAGCTCAGCACGGGGACGGTGGACCCGAGAGCGGGTCGGACCGGAGAAGACAGGCACGTCACGGTCAACGCTCCACGACCCGCTCCGGACACCGCCCCCGTGCCGAATCACCTCAACGAAGCACCTGCGAAAGACAGGACTAGGCCCCAGCACCCGGGACCGGGCCAGACGCCGCCCCAATAATGCACTGTTCATGGTATTCTTTTTCTTGTCGGGCCGGGTGGCTCCCGGAAGGCAATCGAACCCCTCTCGCGGAAGGAATCCCCACGTGACCGGCATGATCATTGACGCGCGCCCCACCCACTATTTCCTCGCGCTCTGCGCCGAGTGCGTCCGCCCCGTGCGGGCCGAGGTGCCGAACCCGCCATGCCCGGAGTGCGGGCGCACGCTGCGCGGTGAGCGGCTGTTCGCTGTGACCCGCGACGAGTCCTGCAACGGCCGTTGCATGAGCGCGTCCGGGCCGTCTGCTCGTGCTCGTGCGGCGGGGCCAACCACGGCGGAGCGTTCGGGGCGCAGTCCACCCAGGAGGAGACGGAGCAGGCGGTTGCCGCCTACCGGGCCCGCGTCGCCAAGGAGGAAGACAAGCGCGCGAAGGCGGCCGCCGCCGCTCGCAGGCGCGCTGAGCGGGAGTTCGAGGCGTGGAGCACCGCCGCGCCGGGCCGCGCCGAGCTTCTGGCCTACCTCTCCGAGGGGCCGCATGACAACGAGTTCGTGGCGGACATGGCGGACCAGGTGGCGCAGCTGCGGACCCTGACCGAGCGCCAGGAGGCGGCGGTGGGGCGGTGTATGGAGTACGCCCGCCGCCGCGCCGAAGCCGAGCAGCGACGCGCCCAGGATGCCGTTGCGGCCGTCCCGGTGCCCACCGGCAAGGCCCTGGAGATTACGGGGGAGATCGTTCACGCCCGCTACGAGGAAGGCGACTACGGTCGTCGAGGGCAATTCAAGATGCTCGTTCGCGGTGACGACGGGTGGCGGGTGTGGAGCACCGTCCCGGTTGCGCTCACTCCCAGGATCAGCAGCACCACCGTGCGCGATCTGCACGGAAAGCGGGTGCGGTTCACGGCCGACGTGGAGCCGTCCCCCAAGGACGCTTCATACGGGTTCGCCAAGCGGCCCCGCAAGGCCGAGGCCCTGGCCTGAGACTCACCGGGGCGCGCCGGACGGCGCGCCCCGGTGGTCGCCCGGCCCGGGCCCGGAGAGGTCGCACGCCGCGCCACTCCGAGACCGCCCGTCGGTCCCCCGTCCGCCGGCGCCCGGAAGACGGCAGGGGGCTGGCCGGTGGTCGACGAAGGGAAGGCGCCCCCACCCTTTCGATGCACTTTCCATGGTAGTCTTTCTCTTGTCAGGCCGGGTGGCTCCCGGAAGGCAATCGAACCGCTGTCACGTCGTAAGGAGACCGATCATGGCCCGCACCACCACGAAGCGCACGGCCCGCCGTTCCTCCCTCACCGCTGCCGAGAGGGCCGCCAAGGCCGCCGAAACCGAGCAGCTGACGGAGCGGCTGCGCCAGAACCTGGACGCCGCCGTGATGAGCCTGGTCACTTCCGAGGGCTGGACCGCCATGCTGACCCAGATGGCCCGAGCGGCCGGGACCGAGATCGGCCGCTTCTCGGCCAACAACATGATCCTGGTGCTCATGCAGTGCCCGCAGGCAACGGCCGTGTGCACCTACAAGCAGTGGCAGGAGCGCGGCCGCCAGGTCGTCAAGGGTGAGAAGTCCATCCGGATCTGGGCCCCGATCACCAGCAAGAAGAGCGACAAGAGGGGCAAGGAGTCGGAGGACTTCGCCATCGAGGAGGACGGCGGCGAGCACCGGCCGAAGGGGTTCATGCTGGTTCCCCGCTTCGATGCCAGCCAGACCGAGCCGATGTGGCAGCACAACCCCAAGGACGGCCTGTACTTCATCACGCCCGCCCTTCCGGGCGCGCTGAAGCGGTTCGGCGCGGATACCCCGGGCGAGGCCCCCGCCGAGATGTGGCAGGCCCTGAACGCCTACGCCGTCCACCACGGCTACACCGTGAAGACCGGCGACACCGGGGCCGCGCGCGGATTTGCGCGGCCCGCCACGAAGACGGTGATGATCAGCGACAAGGTGACGCCCGCCCAGGCGTCCGTGACGCTGGCGCACGAGGTTGCCGGGCACGTGGCGTGCGGTCACACCGAGGACATGGCCGGGTACTTCAGCCACCGGGGGCGGATGGAGACCGAAGCCGAGTCGGTGGCGCACATGGTGGCCGCGTTCTACGGCGTGGACGCCACGGTGAAGTCCGCCGACTACATCGCCGGTTGGGCGGGCCGCGAGCCGAAGGAGGTCCGCGAGACGCTCACGGCGACCGCTGAGACCGTCCGCCAGGCCTTCCGGGCGTTCCTGGAGTTCCGGGAGAGCCCCGAGGCCGCCGCCGCCATGGAAGCCGTCCAGGCGCCCGCCCTGGCCACCGTGTAGCGGTCCCGCCGGGGCGGGGGGAGTACCCCCGCCCCGGCCCCTCGCACTGCTGGGCAACCACCACGCCGGCGTCCACCGCCGACACCACGACGCCTCATTCCAAGGAGCCACGATGCAGGACACCGCAACCGCCCTCCCGGCCGCCCCGAAGGTCCCCGCCAAGGTCGCCGCCGTTCTCACCTATGCCCGTCGGCACGGCTGGACGGCCGAGGCGGAATGGTCCCCGGCGCACGAGACCAACACCGGCGACGGATGGGTGGCGACGCTGGGCGCGGACGCCGCGCGCGGGCGGGGCGAGTTCCGGATGGTGTGGCGCTACCGGGGCAAGAACCTGAAGTTTGAGCGCCACTACTCCGAGGGCCGCGCCCCGGGCGAGTGGTGCGACGCCCCGACCCTGGAATTCATCCACTGGGCAGTGCGCAACAACCCGGTCCCGATCGCGGGCGCCGACCCGGTGTGGCGCTGGCGCGAGGCGGACGCCCTGCCGCCCAGCGTGGACGAGCTGACCGACGCCATGCTGGCCCAGGCCCGGCGCGACGCCGAGAAGTCGCACGTGCCGCAGACCGTGTTCGCCTCCCAGTGGATCGGGGGGAAGTTCATGGGCGCGGACTGCCTGCTCACCAACGCCGGGATGCCCCGTGAGGACCAGCGCCCCAGTGACGCCCACCCCGACGCCGTGCCGCTGCTGACCGTCCTGCCCTCGTTCTACTTCGGCACCGTGCCCACGCGGTGAGCCCCGGGCCCGGTCCGGGCGTGCGATGCCCCGGGCTGGGCCCGCCGGCGACCGACACACCCCGCCGCCAGGCCGGCCCCGTCGACCGCCGGGCGGGCGAACCTCCGGTCGCCCGCTTGCCGCGGCCGCAAGTCTCCGCCGAGCCGCGGCCGGCCGGGACCACGGGTGCGGCCCGCCCCCGACTTCCCGGACCCTTTCGTGAACCCGCGCGCGGAAATGCAGCAGCACACCCACCCCATGAATGCACTATTCATGGTAATCTTTCTCTTGTCAGGCCGGGTGGCTCCCGGAAGGCAATCGGACCGCTTCGAGCAGAGGAGAGACCATGTCCGCCACCTACACCCTGCACGGCCGCACGGTGAACCGCGTCGACGAGAACGGGGCCCAGTACGGCTACACCTACCCCGCCAAGAAGTTCGGGTCGGCGATGGAGATGCTCCACTGGGCGACCCACTCCGGCCTTATCCGAACCTTCAACGGATCGGAGCGCCGCGACCCCATGTCGATCTACCTGGGCAGCGACCGGGACCAGCACCGGGGTAGCGGCTGCGTCGCTTCGATGGGCACCCACGCCATCACGAACGAGGACCGGGACGCGATGAAGCGGGCCCAGGACCGCATGCGCGAGCTCCACCACTACTTCACTGAGACCGAGCCGCAGTGGCGGAACACCCAGGTCATCCACTACGCGGACAACAGCGTGGTCCAGGAGCAGGTGAACAAGCACGGCCGGCGGCGCGAGATCACGCTGACGCCCCCTCACGGCGACGTCTGCTTCTAGGCCCCCAGCCCGGCCGGGGCGCCACCGCAGCGCCCCGGCCGGGATCCGCCCCGGCCGTCCTGCCGGAACCCGACGCGGAAGCAGAAACAGGCCGGGCCCACAGCCCCGCGCCCGGGCCGCTTGCGGTCATACCCGCGCGCCTTCCACACCCGCCATCACCACCCTGGAGAACCACCATGCCCACCCACGCCACCGCTCAGCACATCGGCACCCGTTCCCACCAGTGCGACGCCACCGCCACCCGATCCACCGGCGACGGCGGCCGCGCGTTCGTCCTGCTGGACGGGATCGGCTCCAGCGACGACGTCCGTTCCTGGACCCGCTCCGAAGCCCGCCGCCTGGCCGACCTGACCGCCCGCACCCTGCAACCGCACGAGGCCATCACCCAGCTTCAGAACGAGATCGCCGCGCGGGCCGAGTGGGCGCCGGGAGCGTGCGCCGTCGCCGCCGTCACGGCGCCGGACCAGCTGCTGCGCGTCGCCTGGATCGGCGACTGCCGCGCCTACCTCCTCCACCAGGACGGCCACTTTCAGCGGCTGACCACGGATCACAACCTCCGAGCCGAGGTCGAGGCCACCGGAGAGAAGGCGTCGTGGTGGTACCGCAACCACGTCACCCGCTGTCTTGGGCACCCGGACGCCGGGACCGCGCTGGAGCCGGAGTGGACGGCCGTACACGACCGCGCCGGTACGCGGCTGCTGCTCGCCTCCGATGGCTGCTACGAGCCGATCGAGGACGCCGCCCGCGCCCTGGGCGCGGAGCTCGTCGGCCTGGACCCGGCCGAGCGCGCCGAGCACCTGGTGAACCTGGCGATCAGCCTCGGCGGAGAGCACCAGGACAACGCCACGTGCATGGTCGTCGACTTCCCGGACGCCCCGCAGACACCGGAGGCCAACACCGGCCGCATCCTGTGCGCCCACGGCTGCGTGCTCCTCCAGGACGGCTGCTCCGGCTGCGACGCCGCCGAGGACACCCCGCACCCCGCCGACCCGGTCACCGTGCGCTCGCCCTGGACCTCCCGCATGGTGAAGCGCTGCCGGACCTGCGCCCAGCCGCCCGCCCGCCGCATCCACACCGGCGCCTGAGTGCCGCCCGGGTGCCCGGCCCGCACGGGCACCCTCCGAGGTACTCAGCCGCCCGCCAACCCCCGATCAGCACCGAGGAGAAGCCGCCGTGAAGCGCACCCTTGAGAAGTCCGTCATGTCCGCCGTACTGGCCACCTGGAACCCCGCCCGCCACCACGAGAACGCCGGAGCCGTCGCGGTCCGCATCACCTTCCCCGCGGACGCCTTCCCGCAGGCGCCGGCGTGGAGCCCGGGCGATCGCTTCGAGGCCTGCCGGGCCGGCCAGGCCTGGATACGCCGCACTCCGGAGGCCACCACCATGGTGGTAGCCGGTGCGCAGCTGCCGCTGCGCGTGGCGGGGGTACCGGGCGGTCCGGAGGTGTGGACCGTCAACGGCCCGCCGGGCGCGGAGCGGCCCGCGTTCCTGTGGGAGCAGCCGGCCCGGGTCACCGAGCTGCGCCGGGAGCCGGGGACCCGCGTCGATCGGGAGCCGCTGGCCGGCCACCCCGCGGCCGCGGCCGCGGCCTTCTGGGAGGCGTTCGCCGAGCAGTGGGGGTTCCGGCCCGAGCGCAAGGCCGACGGCCGGTGGTCGCTGTTGCTGCCCTGCCTGCCCGCACGCCCGGACGGGCCGAACGAGCGCGAACTGGTCGACGCCGCGGCGGTGGTAGTCCGGGAGTTCGGCGGCAAGGCCGCAGTCCGGCCCTACGACGAGGCCGGCGACCCCTTGGCGGTGTGGCGGATCCTGGAGAGCGCGGCCGTACGGCTGTACACGGAGCCATGATGCAGAACTCATGGTAGTCTTTCTCATGCCAGGCCGGGTGGCTCCCGGAAGGCAATCGAACCGCTGAAGCGAGGACCACACAGTGACCATCACGACCGAAACACCGATCGAGGCGCCCCGCACCGCCTCCCCGGCCGATGTCACCCCGGACAGCCCGGCCGCCGCGCTCGTCGGCATGTTCCAGGAGGTGACCGGCGAGCTGGAGCCGCTCTTCGAGGCGATGGAGTGGGCGGAGGAGGAGATCGAGGCGGCCCGCCAGCGCCACCAGGAGACCGCCCGTGGCCCGATCTGGCACTCGTTCAGCCTGATGACGCCGACCCTCGACCGGCTGAAGAACGAGAGGCTGTACCGCATCCACGTGCGGGAGCTGCTGGAGCGGGTGGACACAGGCCGGGACACCCGGCCCGCGACCGACGCCGAGATGATGATCGGGCTTCTTGAGAGCAGCCTACAAGCCCCGCTCACCTCTGCCGCTACCTGCCTTTACCTGCGGATCTTCGCCCGAGCCCTGCCCGCCGAGTTCCACAAGACCGCCGGGACCGCCCTCGAACTGGCCTCCTACGAGAGCGTCCACGGACCCCAGGCCGACGAGCACGAAGGATGGCTGCGCCGACAGCTCACCCAGGCGTGGCGGGCCCCCGAGGTCTGACCGCGCCGCGGAGGGGCCCGACGCGGGCCCCACGTAGCGCCGGGGCGGCTGTTCGCAGCCGCCCCGGGCGACCGAACGGCAAGCCCTTCCCAGACCGCCCCGCAGCACCGCCGGATTCCGCCAGGACCGGGCAACCGGTCTCCATCCTTCGCCCGCCGAAGGCTGAGGCGCCCGGGGACCGTTGCGGGGCCAGGACCGGCCGGGCCGGATTCGCGACCCGGGCAATCGCCCGCCGACTCGCTTCCGCGCCCCGGCCGGTCCGCCACGGCCGAATGGACCCTCTGGCACGCCAGGCCAAGCCGACAGCAGCAACCCAAGGCTGACGACGCACCAGAAAGCCGGGCCATCAGCCCCATGGATGCAGTATCCATGGTAGCCTTTTTCATGTCAGGCCGGGTGGCTCCCGGAAGGCAATCGAACCGCATCGAAAGAGGTAACCCGTGACCGACAAGATCACCTTCGCGCACCTGGTCGCAGCCTTCGGCGACCCGATCGACACCACCGCCGTGGCCGACGCCATCACCGGCGGCAAGGTGGTCCGGGTGCCCGAGGAGGCGCAGCACAAGGCCCGATTCCAGTGGCCGGTGGCGCTGACGGCGGACGTGCACGAGCAGTGCGTGGAATGGCCGGACGGGCACCAGGAGGCGCGCCGACTGGCCACCCTGCTGCGGGCGGCCTACCTCGCTGCCGCGCGCTCCAGCAACGGCGCCCCGGCGGCCTTCAACTTCACTTTCATGCCGGGGCAGCTTCCGGTCTTCGAGACCGAGGAGCAGCTGACCGTCTCGTTCGGTCACGACGACGGCAGCCCGGTGGTCGTCGTCGCTTTCTCCCACGAGGGCTGACCAAGCCCCGGGGCGGCTGTTCCCGGCCGCCCCGGTGACTGGCCGTAAGGCCGCATTCCAGACTGCCCCGCAGCACCGCCGGATACCGCCAGGACCGGGAAACCGGTCCCTTCCTTCGCCCGCCGAAGGCTGAGGCCCCCGGGGATCGCTGCGGGGCCCGGACCGGCCGGGCCGGATACGCGACCCGGGCCACCGCCCGCCGACTCGCTTCCGCGCCCCGGCCGGTCCTCCCGTCCCGCTCCCCTGACCGCCCAGGAGGTCGCGGTCATGCCGCCCGGCCGCCGAACCACAGACCACCGCCCCACCAGAGAGGCCCCCACCGTGAGCATCCCGAACCCTGTCCCCACCGGCACGGCCGGCCTTCCCCGCAACGCCGTCCGCCTGGCCGAGCGCGCCTCCGCCGCCGGCTGGGCGGTCAGCACCGAACCCGGCGCCGAGCAGGTCACGGTCCACCTGGCCGCCCGCGTCGTCAGCGGCCGCGGCACCATGTCCGTCGAACTCACCTGCCACTGGACCGCGGACCGCTCGGGCGCCTTCCGCTGGTCCCACGCCGCCGAGACCCGCGACGGCAACCCGGTCCCTGTCCGGTCCGCCTGGTCGGAGGTCGGCGATCTGCTCGCCCGCTACGCCCCGGCCCTGGTCGACGCCGACAAGGAGGCGGACGGCCTCACCCACCACGGGCGCAGCGCCGCCCAGTGGGGCGCCGACGCCACCGCGCAGCACCAGGGCGCGGCCCGGCACGCGGACGAGGTGCGGGACGTCCACCGCCGGCTCCAGGAGGCGCAGGCCGCCGGCGAGGCCTGGGCGAACGCCGCCCTCGCGTCCGTCGCGGCGCTGGCCGACCGCGCCGCTGAGGCAGAGGAGGCCGCCCGGTTCCTGGCCGGGCGGGCCGAGCAGGCCGGCGCCGGACGGGCCCGCCGCGCGTTCGACCTGGCCGAGGACGCCCGGACCCTGGCCGAGGTGTGCGAGGAAGCCGCCCGGCAGGCCGTGAACACCGCACTCGGCGCGGAGGCGGAGGCGCAGTGCGCCCCCTATGTCGCCGCGCAGCTGGCCGCCGACGAGGCCGAGGAGGCCGCCTGGCGGTCGGAGCACCCGGCGGGGACCGCCGAGGAGTTCGCGCTGTCCGTCATCCAGGCCTACGAGGTACCCGCCCGCCGGTTCGCCGAGTGGTGGGAGGAGAACGGGCGCCCCGGCATGACCTACCTCCAGGGCTGGGACGCCTTCCGGCCGGGCGGGAACCCGCGCGCCGAGCTGGGCGCGTACGGCGCGCTGGAGGAGGACATCAACCGGGCGGTGTACGCGCTGGGCGCGGCGGCCGGCGCACTGCTGCGGGCCGGCGGCGACCAGGCGCAGCAGGAACGGGCGCTGACGCTGGCGGAGGAGTCGCGGCGCGGCGAGGAGCTGTACGCGCCCGGCGCCCGGCGGCGCAGCGGTGAGGGTTACCAGGTGGCGGTGCGGGTGTGGTCGGCGCTGGTCGGGCGCGGATGGGACGCGTGGCTGTCGCTGGACGTGCTGCGGGACTTCGTGGTCCTGGACCGGTGGGCGGCGGCCGGGGTGGTGGAGGAGGTGCGGCGGGTGCGGCGGCTGCTGCTGGTCGACCACGCGCTGAGGGAGCGCCAGGCCCGGCACGCCGCTGTCCACGAGCAGCTGGAGGCCGAGCGCATCGCCCGCCACCGAGCCGGGGAGGAGGTCTACCGGGCGGCGCGGCAGGCCGGGCAGGACGAGGAGTCGGCGGACTGGGCGCGGCGGGACTTCCTGGCGCGGCTGGCCGCCGAGGCGGACGGTCGCGCGGAGGACGGGCGCAGCCGGTTCTCCCGGGATGACCAGGTGTGGGTCCGGCCGGCGCCCGGCGAGGACGGCGCGGTCCGGTACGCGGGGAGCGTCGTGGCCTACCTCGGCAGGGGCCGTTTCCGGGTGAGCGGCCCGGTGGGGCTGGTCGCGCGCGAGGTCGCGGCCGAGCGGCTGTCCCCGGCCGACGCCGACGAGGCGCAGCACGACCGGGGGCGGCAGGCGGGCGAGGACACCCGGCGGCGCGAGGAGCGGGCGGCCCGTGAGGCCGAGGAGCAGGAGCGCCGGGAGCGGGCCCAGGCCGAGGCGGACGCCGCTTTGGCCCGGCGCCTGGCCCGTCGGCGGGCTGCCGCTGGCACGGCTGCTCCGGTCGCCGAGCACGGGCAGTGGAGCCCGGTGCACGCGGTTCCGCGGTCGGTCGGCGAGCTCTGGTCGGCGGCGGCCGAGGGCGGGTGGCAGATGACCTGTCGCACCGCCACGGGCGGGCGGATGCTGGTGGTGCGGATCGCCGGAACGACCGGGGCCGGGCGGTGGGTGTTCGAACTGATCTGGCTTCCCGAGCGAGGTCAGTACGCCGTCAAGAAGCAGCACGGGAAGGCGCGGTGGGCCGACGGGCGGTCCGGTCCGCGCGGCGGGCGGATCAGGCCGACCGTGGGCGACGTCCTGGCCGTCATCGCGCAGGAGACCCGGGAGGGGGCCGAGGCGCAACTGGGGGAACTGGTCGGGGGGCCCGGGCGGCCCGAGTCGTCCGCACCGGCGCGGGTCTGACCGGGCGGCGGTGACCGGGGGTGGGGGTGCGGGAGTGCACCCCCACCCATGCGATGCACTTTTCATGGTATTCTTTTTCATGGCAGGCGGTTTGCTTCCGGAAGGCTCAGGCCTTGCGGACCCCTGCCGAAACACCCTCCGAACACCATGAAAGGTGCGCGCCCGTGGCTGCCGCTGCCGCCTACTGCACCCAGTGCTGCGCCGTCGTCGCCGTCGACGGCCCGACCGAGCCCTTCCACTGCCCCCACTGCGGGGGCACCGACCACACCATCATCACCGCCGCCCAGGTCGGCGCCGCCCAGGAGCTCGCCGACGCCATCGGCGACGGCTACCTGCTCTACGACGTGAGCGGGAGCTCGGCGGGACTGACCTGCTCGGAGGCCGAGGTGTTCTGCGGCTTCCTCCGGGCCTACGGGCGGCCGTCGACCGCCGACGGACTGCTGCTCGACCACGCGGAGCACGACGACGAGGGCGACTCCCACGGGATCGACGCCGAAGGGAAGGTGTTCACCCGGGCGTGACCGCCCAGGGCGGGGCCGCGGCCCGACCGCGGCCCCGCCACGCCTTCCGCAGCAGCAGCACCCCGGCCAGCGCGGGCGGCGCACCGGCCAGGCCGGAGCAGCGGCCGAGAAGGCCAGGTTCGCAACGAGCCACTTCAATGCACTTTTCATGGTAGTCTTTTCCATGTCAGGCCGGGTGGCACCCGGAAGGCAATCGAACCCCAACGAAAGAAGGACGCGCGATGACGAGCACCCACCACGAGACCGAATACCGCCTGCTGCTGCCCGCAGCGGTCCACACCGTGTCGGACATCGTGGAGACCGCCGTACGGGGCTGGGGACACCGGCTGCACGACGCCGGTATCGAGGCCTCCCCGGCACCGTGGCCGCACGGTCAGGCGCCGGACCCGCAGTCCCCGGCAGGGCAGTGGATCCGGCTGTACCGCGACCTGCGCGCCCTCATCGACCTCGGATTCGGGCAGCCCCGTGCGGAACTCCAGGCCGCCGAACGCCTGGTGAGCCTGCTGTGCCAGGCCGTGTGGGCCGGGAGCCAGGAGGCCTGGCGCGAAGCGGTGAACTTCGTCAAGCGGGCCCTGCGCGACGCGTGGCGGGTCACCGGGGGCCCGGCCTGACCCCGCCGGGCGCCGCCGCCCGGCGCGGCGGCGCCCGCCCCTGCACCACCAGCCACCGAACAAGGACGCAACCATGATCCCGAACACCACCACCGAGACCTTCCACGTCGTCAACGCGAGCGACCTCGACCGGTTCGTCGAGGCGCAGTACGGCCTGCCCTACTGCGCCCACGTGGCGCTGGAGGCCAGCAACGGAGACCACTGTGTCGCCAAGGCGGCCACCGAGCACCAGGAGCGCGAGGACCCGTCCGACCCGACCTCCCCGCGAGTCGGCCGTCCCGGGCTCGACCCCTGGGACCAGGAGGAGCTGACCACGTGGCTCACCGGGGACGGCGACGCCCCGAAGCCGCACGTCCTGCTGAGCGACCTGGCCTGCCGCGAACTGGTACCGGCCGGCACGTACCTCATCGAAGTCAACTGGTAGCGGCGCCGCACCGCCCCAACCGCCTAACCCACCCGACACCCTGAGGAGACCCCTGTTGAAGCGCAGCCTTCGTCGTCACGTCCAGCACGCCGTGCGCCGCACCTGGAATCCCCGCAGCTTCAAGTACGGGAACGGCGCGGCCGCCGCCCTGGTGGTCTTCCCGCGCGGGGCGTTCGCCGACGCCCCCACCTGGCACCCCGGCCAGGGCTTCACCAGCTGTCTCGAAGGCAGCTGGCTGCGTTCCAACGCCGACGGAACCGCGACCGCCGTGGTCACCGGGGTCGGCCCCAAGGAGCGCCCCGCCCACGACGGCGGCCCGTGGACCGAGCCGGAGGTGTGGACCGTCACCGCCGGCAAGGAACTGCTCCTCAGCATCTCCAGCCTGTGGGACAAGCCGCACCGGATCAGCTGGATGGCCGACGAGCCCGGGGCCGCCATCAGCCGCGAGCCCTACGCCACCCACCCGCAGGCCGCCGTCGAAGCCTACTGGGAGGCCTTCGAGCACCAGTGGGGGTTCACGCCGACCAGCGTCCCGGGCACCGCCGAACGCCGGTACCTGCTGCTCAGCTGTAAGCCCGGCTGGGCCGACCTGCCCAACGAGGTCGACCTCATGAAGACCAGCCGCGCCCTGGCCCGCCATTTCGGTGCCACGGTCCGCGTCTACCCGTACAGCCCCTCACGGCGTGCACTGGGCGGCCCCCGGATGCGCAGCGACATCCTTGCGGTGCAGCGGATCCAGCGTGCCCTCCAGGAGCAGCAGGGCCGATGAGGCGCCACCGGTGCCCGCCCCCGGGCGGGCACCAGCCCGGTGGCGAACCCCCACCGGCCGACACCAGACACCCACTCCCAGCAAGGACCGCCCGTGACCGCCGCCCCGATTCCCGCCGCGCTGCTCGACATCCTGATCGACAGCGGCAACAAGGCCCTGAACGACCACTACCACGACGAGCTGTGCAGCTGCCGCCAGTGGCCCGCATCCTGCGCTTCGTCCCGCGACTACTTCCCCGGTGCCTGGGACACCAACGCCTTCGCCATCGCCCTGCCCGCGATCATCGCGGCCTACGAAGCGGCGCAGCGCGCGGACAGCCAGAGCCTGGCGGACACCGCCGCGCCCGACGGTCGCGCCGATCAGCCGTAACGGCCGCGCCGCCCACCCCACCCCAGCCCCGCCCGGCCCGGCCCGGCCCGGCCCGGCCGACCAGCAGACCCGTTCAACACCCCGAGGACCCCGTGCACAGCAACATCAATCCCCCTTGAATGCTCAATTCATGGTAGTCTTTCCCTTGTCAGGCCGGGCGGCTCCCGGAAGACAGTCGAACTCCGCAACACGAGAGGCACCACCATGCCCACCCACGAGACGATCCGTGCCGCTGTGACCGGGCCGGTCCGCGTCCACCTCGACGGCCACACCGGCCTGGTGAACGTCACGGTCGACCCCGACGCCGTCAGCGCCACCGTCAGCATCTACACCCAGGAGGCCGACGGCCCCAGCACGCACGCCGTCACCAGCACCACCCACCGAACCGTCACCCACGGATGCGGCCACATCCTGCAAGTCGGCATCCCGGCCGCTCAGCACGACTTCTCGCGCACCATCAGCGGCCTGAACAGCACGTCCGTGCACAACGTGATCGGCCCCGGCGTCACGATCAACGGCTCGGTCATCATGTCCGGCGGGGTGATCACCGATGGCCGTCCGGACGCCGAGGACGGGACTCCGATCGAGATAGAGATGACCCTTCCCACGGGGTCCAGCCTCACCCTGACCGGGGGCGGCCCCGACCTCAAAGTCGAGGGGACGCTCGCCGAGCTGAACGTCGAGGCCACGAACAGCAGCATCCTGTGCGGCCCCGTGGGCAGCGCCGTCGTCACCATCGTCAGCGGGCGCATCGACATCGACGAGGTCTTCACCAGCGCCCGTCTCAGCACCGTCAACGGGCCCATCGAGGTGGCCCAGTACAGCGGTCACGAGCTATCCGCGTCGTCGGTCAACGGGAGTCTCAGCCTCACTGCCACCGACCGGGCCAGTGGCCGGGCCGACCTGACCACCGTGAACGGCTCCATCACGACCCGGAAGGCCGAGCACCTCCAGATCACCGCCTCGACCGTCCACGGCAGCATCTTCCGCCGCTAGCACGCCCCGCCCGGGCCCAACCGTCCGCCCGCCGCCGAACCTGCCTGCGGCGGGCGGACCACCCCACGGCATCTTCACGGCGCCGACCCTCGTGACCTTCCAACAAGGAGGACGTGTGAACAGCCACTTCGCGGACATCGAAGTGTTCGCGTCCAACCTGGACAGCGCCGACGAGGCCGACGACGTCGCCGCCCTGGTCGAGGACGCACTCGCGGGCGCCGGCTACCAGGTCTCGGTCAACGTCACGGCAAACCCTTACCCCCCGAAGGAGAGCAACCAGTGAGCCCCACCCATGACGGCCGGCCAGCCCCGGCCCTGCCGGATCCTCCCGTCGGCTCGGCCGCGCCGGCAGGCATGGACGACACGGCGCTTGCCACCGAGCTCCAGGCCCTGGACGAGTTCCAGCGCGAACACGCGCACAGCCCGGGGATCTTCCGGCTGGCGGCCGATACGATCGCGCCCCGCCGCGGTGCCCTTAATCGGGAGCGGACCCGGCGCGAACGCGAGCGCCGCGACGCCGCGAAGGCCGCCGCCGAGCGCGAGCGTCTGCGGGCCCGCCAGGCGCGCACCGCGATCGGCCAGCGCAACGAGGAGGGCCGCTACCCGGTGGCCGTCGACGGCCGCGAGCGCGGACAGGTGTGGCGCGCGGGCTCCGGGCGTGACTGGTGGTACCAGGTGGACGGTGGCAAGCGGTACCTGACGACGAGCCGGTGGGAGGCGGCCGACGCTGTCGTGTGCACCGTCGACGCGCGCACGGAGGCGGCCGCGGCGCAGCGGCGCCGGGAGGAGCCTCCAGCAGGGTGGGTCGTCGCGCCCGGAGGCGAGGTGTTGGAGCGGCTGGACGTGGTGCGGCTGCCGGGTCCGGACCACGGCCCGGCATGGAGCCGGCCGTGGCGGGTGGGCCGTCGTGAGGAGCACCCGGGCGGACGGGTGTCCTACTGCCTGGAGCCGGCCGACGTCGACCGGCCGCAGGAGGGCTACGTGCTGTTCGCGGAGAACCTGCGGCGGTTCGCCCGGCCGGCACCGGCCACGCTGGCGGCTCTGCCGCTGGCGCCGTTCCGGGTGCTGCACGCGGAGGAGTACTCGGAGCGCCGTCTGTTGAATGTCTCCGACGAGCTGTCGTCGCTGTCGGACGTCGACGGCTGCTCGGAGTCGGCCCGCCGTGCGCTGGAGCTGCTGGGGGCGGTCGAGGGCGGGTGCAGTGCAGATCCGGCGGCGGACATGCGCAAGGTTGCGGCCCTGGCGTGGGAACTGCTGCGGATCGTGACGGACCCGCAGTCCCGGCACTGGGACTCGTGGTGGTACGACCGTGGAAACGCGCAGCACGCTGTTCGGTGGGCGACGCGGGCGGCGGAGCGGTTCGAGGAGGGCGGCGGGGCGCTGACGAAGGAGTACCGGAGGTGGCTGCACAGCTAGTCCCGATGCACTTTTCATGGTAGTCTTTTTCTTGTCAGTCCGGGTGGCCCCCGGAAGGCAATCGAATCGCTACACGCAAGGAGAGAACAGCACCGTGGACTACAACATGTACTTCGCCGACCTGCCGACCGACGGCGAGGTGGTCGCACTGCTGGCGACGCAGGATGCGATCAGCAAGGCCGTCAACCCGGCCGGACTGCCGGAGGGGTCGGAGCGCGACGCCGCCGCAAAGGCCTGGGATGCCGCCTGGGAGGCGTACGGCTCGGCCCGGGTGCGCTCCTTCCGCCTGAGCGAGCGGAAGCTGACACAGTGCCGCGAGATCATGGACCGGCTGAGGATGCTCACCGCGCAGGAACACCCCCAGTGGCCGGGCTCGGAGGCCTTCGGCCTGCCCAGGTGGCAGACGCTCATCGCCACCGATGCCGACTCACTCACCGAGGCACTAGAGCGGTTCGCGCTGGCCCAGGAGGCGGTGACGGACGCCGAACCCCAGCCTGTCACCGGGATCCCATCGCACAAGCTGGACAGCAAGAGCGGCTGGCTGGTGACCCCGGCCCAGATCGGGGCCGCGCTCACCGCGTGGGAAGCGTCCGACGAGCAGGAGCGCCGGGCGGCGGTCGGGGAGCACCACTGGTTCTCCGAGTGGATCGCCTGGCTCGGCAAGGCCCAGGGGCGCGGCGGTTTCCGCGTCTACTGAGCCGGGCGCCGGGCCGCCCACCGCGGCTGCCCGGCCCCGGCCCCACCGGGCAGCGCGCCGCCGCGCCGCGTCCTTGGGCGCTCGCCGGCGGCGCCCCGACCGCCGGAGCCCGGAGGGCATCACCCCACCTTTCCGCACTGCCCAATCGCTGGCGGGGCCATCGCCCGCGCCAGGACTCATCCGGAGCCCCTTGTGTCTACCCCCCTGCCTATCCCCGGTCTGGACATCGACCCGCCGAGCCAACTGGTTTGGCCCGACAAGCTGCTGTCGAACAACAACACCGACGTCTGCCGCCGCACCGGCGAACCCGATCAGCCCCGGGTCTTCACGTGGACGATCCCGGCATGGGTCGTTCAGCTGACCAGCGGGAAGTTCTTCAACGCCTGCCCCCAGGCCGGGGTCTGCGGCGGCCCGCTCTGTTACGCGGTCGCCCCTGGAAGCTCCTACCGGCGGCTCCCCTCGGTCCTGGCCGCCCATGTGCGCAACCTCGAACTCGTCCTGGACGAGCCACAGGAGTGGGAGCGCCGGATGAAGGCGGAGCTGCGCGGGCGCCGATACCGGGGCCCAAACGTCTGGGTTCGTGTACATGACGCTGGCGACTTTTGGAGCGACTTTACCGACTGTGCTGTGAGTGTCCGGCTCACTCGTTTGGGCGGTCTGTGAGCCCCTGACGTTCGCTTTTACCGATCCTGGCAAGCCTCTACGTCGCGTAACGTGAGAGGCGGTGGGTTGGTGCGAACTGGCATGGTTCTGGACGACATTCGGGTCCAGCCGATGAAGCGCGGGGACGGCGGACGGTCCTACACGATCGTCTGGCCGGACGGCTCGGTCGACGAGGAGGCCGACAGCTTCCTGAGGACGTTCGAGGGGTCGGGCACTCAGAAGACCTACGCCTACACGCTGGTTGATCACCTTCGGTGGCGGGTGCGCGAGGGCCTGTCGACAGCGAAGACGACGGTGCAGGACCTGCATCGGTACATGGGGGCCGTCGGGGCGAAGGTCCAGATGCCGTTCGGCCAGCCATGGCGGGTGCCGCCGAAGCGCCCCTACACCGAGTCGGGCCTGGGCACGGCCGCCGCGGTGCTGAAGGGCTTCTACATCCACCAGTGCGCCCGCCAGCGGATCAACGATCAGTTGCGGGTCGACCTGGACCTCCGCCGGCTGCCGACCCAGATCGACCGCAACCGCTCCCTGCTCGGCCACACCATCACCTCGATGGCCGCCAACCCTCTTGCCCCGAAGGTGAGTTCACGTCGGAGGCACCCGAAGATGCTGCCAGACGGCGCCCGACCCGAACTGCTACACAAGGTGAACACCGCCCGCGACGCGATGATCGTCGACTGGCTGTCCGACACCACCCTGAGGGTCGGGGGCCTGGCCGGGCTGCACCTGTCGGACCTGCACCTGCGCGACAACGCGCCCTGCGGCGACTGCCAGAGCCCGCACGTCCACGTCTGCGACCGGTGGGGCAACCCGAACGGGGCGGCGGCCAAGAAGAAGCCCGACTGGCTGCTGCGCGACGGCGTGATCAGCGGCGGGGAGATCTACCGGGTCAGCCCCGCCATGGTCAGCTCCTACTTCACCTACATGACCACCGAGTACCGGCCGCTGGCCGCCGGCCACGGCATGCTGCTGATCCAACTCTCCGGACCGAACCGGGGCGAGCCGCTGACCACCGACGCCGTCCGCGGGATGCTCCGCCGAGCCGGGCGCCGCGCGAAGCTGCCGGGTCGGATCAAGCCCCACCAGTTCCGGCACACGACGACCTCCGCCATCCTCAAGGCGTCCGGCGGGGACGCGCTGGTGACGAAGGTGGCCGGCAACTGGTCCTCGGCCGCGATGGTCGAGGACGTCTACGGCCACCCCGACCTGCACTCCCCGGAGTTCTCCGCGGCCCTGTTCGAGGTCTGGGGGGAGAGCGAGTGAGCACAGCACGTCCGCTTGCGCTGCTGGCCGACCAGCACGCGGCCACCCGCACCTCCGGCGACCGCCTGGAGATCCTCCGGGCCCTGATCGCCGCCCCTTCCTTCGACCCGCTCTTCCGCGGCGACGTGCTCCGCATCCCCGCCGACCACCCCGTTTACGGCTGGCGCTGCCAGGTCGAGGACTGCGCCCGGAGCAAGGAGGGCGGCTGGGACCTCTGCCACCGCCACCAGCTCGAATGGACCGACATCCGCGGCGGCGGCGCCACGTTCACCTCGTTCCTGGCCGCCGCGAAGCCGTTCACCGCCCGGAGCTGGTCGGACGGTCGGCCCTGCCGGATCTGCCCCGACCTGCCCGCCGTCGGCCAGTGGGGCCTCTGCGTCGCCCACGCCAGGCGGTGGATCAACTGGGAACGGTGGGCCCGCAAGCGCGGGCGGACCCCCCTCCTTGAGGACTGGATGTCCGGCCAGCCCCCGCTGCCGGGCATGGGCAAGTGCCAGGTGCTGGCCTGCAGCGAGCTCGCCGACTACACCCCGCTGCGGATGTGTTCACGGCACCGCACCCTCTACGACCGCCAGGGCCGGCCCGGGGATGCCCAGGTCCCCGACCTGCGGGAATGGGGGCTTCAGGTCAGCGAGAGCGGCACGGTCGAGATCACCTACGGTGACAAGGCCGCGTTCCGGCACTGGTGCCGGACGGCCCCGGCCGTCTTCCGGATGAACGGGACCCTGTCCCTGCTCGGCCTGCGGCCCTTGGTGAAGGCGGAGCTCCAGTGGACCCTGTTCAATCACATGCACGGGCCTATGGAGGGAGCCCGCTGGCACCTGCGGTTCGTCCAGCACCTCGCCGAGCACTGCCGCTCCCGCGACGCCGGTTCACTGGCCGACCTTGACGTCGCCGAGGTCCCGGTCAACAGCAGCAAGATCGCCAAGACGATGCTCAACGAGCTGCGGCTGGTCTACTTCACCCGCGAGGACACCAAGCAGGCCGGCTTCATCGAGACCGCCCACTACGGCGTCCACTTCCCCTACTGCGGCAGCCGCATCGACCTGACCGCCGTCTCCCAGACCTGGCTGCGGGACCTGCTCTGGGACCACTTCGCCACCCGGCTCAGGAACGACCCGCCCCGCTCCCAGAACACGTTCAAAAGCACGCGGCGGGCCTGCGCCGAGCTCAGCGCCTACCTGGAGATCCAGGCGCCCGAAGGCGGCCACCACCCCGGCCTGCTGACCGAGTCCCACATGATCGACTTCGTCGCCGACCAGCGCCACCGGGCCCAGTTCGGCCTGGAACCGCTCGGCCGGCACGAAAGCCCCACCGGGAAAGGCCGACCGGCGACGAACGGGGTGACCGCCGGAGCGGTGGCGCGGATCTTCAATGGAGCCCGCACCGTCCTGCGGGCCGGGATGGACGCGGGCACCACTGCCGCCATCGGGCTGGACCAGCGGTTCATCGTCGCGGTCCCGCCGGGCGGCGCCGGCCACAGCAAACGCGGCCGGCCGTTCTCCGACGACACCGCCCGCGCCCTGGCCGACGACGCCAATCTCGCACTCCTCGCCGAGCGGGACGCCGAGGACCGGGGGCTTCGGGACATCTGGGAGGCCCTGGTCTTCACTGGCCGCCGCTGCAACGAGGTGATCCGCCTGCGCCTGGACTGCGTCGGCCGCGTCAACGGCCTGCCCCTGCTCTGGCACGACCAGACCAAGGTCGGCAACCTCGACGAGGGCATCCGCATCCCCGAGCGGCTGGTCCAGCGCATCGAGGTCCGCCAGGCCAAGACCATCGACCGCTTCGTCCAGCGCAACGGACGTCCGCCCACTCCCGAGGAGCGGGCCGCCCTCGCGCTGTTCCCCCGCCGCTCCACCAACCGCAACGGCCGCAGCAGCATGAGCTACGGCTGGTTCCAGACCCTGTTCTCCGCCTGGGTCTCCGACCTCGCGCTCAGCGGCGTCGCCCACCAGGCCCGCCACACCCTGGCCACCAACCTCCTCAAGGCCGGCGCCAACCTCTCCCACATCAAGCGCTACCTCGGCCACGTCTCCGACGCCATGGCCGAGCACTACACCCATATCGCCAACACCGACCCCCGCCTCAACGACGCCCTCAACGCCGTCTGGGTCGCCGGACCCGGCGCCGCCGAACCCGGCCTCCTCCTCTCCTCCGGCGAACCCATGACCCGCCAGCAGGCCGAAGCCCTCGCCATCGACCTCACCCGCCGCTCCACCCCCGCCGAGGGCGGCTTCTGCACCTTCCAGCCCGTCGTCAACGGCGACGCCTGCCCCTTCAACATGGACTGCCACAACTGCGACAAGTTCGTCCTCTCCGGCGCCGACCTCGTCTACTGGCACCGCAAGCGCGAGCAGTGGCGGACCCTCGCCGAAGGCGCCCCGGACCCGGCCACCGCCGACTTCCTCCACGACTACTTCGAGCCCACCGCCCGCGCCATCGACGGCCTGGAGAAGGCCCTGGCCGCCGTCGACCTCCTCGACGACGCCCTCGCGCTCGACCTGCGCCGGCCGCAGGACTACTTCGGCCGGGTCTGGAACATCGCCTTCCGGGCCCGCGACCTGCACCGCCACGAGAGTGAGGAGGACATCGCATGAGGCCCGAGAACACCACGGCGGCCATCGCCGCCCGGCGCGACCAGACGAAGAAGAAGCTGGAGCAGGTCGCCGCCGCGATCGGCCAGCTCCGCCGCGAACGCCACCGCCCCACCGTCCGGGCCGTCGCCCAGCGCGCCGGCGTGTCCGCGACGTTCCTCTACGAGAACACCGAGGCCCGCGCCCTCGTCGCGAACGCCGTCACCGACAGCCGCAGCCGCCACGACCACCAGGCCCAGCAGCAGCACGATCAGATCGAGGCGACCTGGCGCGAACGCGCGCTGAACGCCGAGGCCGAGCTCACCCGCACCCAGAAGGAAGTCCTCGCCCAACGTCAGCGAATCGGCGAACTCATGGGACAGATAAGGGACTTCGACCAGATGGTCCCGGGCGAGTCCCTCCAGGCCCTGACCACCGAGAACACCACCCTCAAGACCCGTGTTCAGCAGCTCACCCGCGAGCACCGCACCCTCCAGGAGCGACTGGAGGGCGCCCGCTCCAACCTCCGCTTCGCCGAGAAACGCATCGCCAACCTCGAAGCCGAACTCCTGGAGAAGAAATAGGCGACGATCGTGCAGTCAGTGCCGACGACTGCTCTCAACAGCAGTCGGAACGACCTTGCGCACCTGATCCGCATCGAAGGCGCGCGGGGTGGTCTTGAACCCGGCCACTGCCACCACATCGGCGCGTGTCACCGTCGCCGCACCCCAGAGCTTCGGCTTGACGCGCTTGGGTCGATACAGCGACGGGTTCGCCGCAATCTTCCGGGCCCTCTTGATCGCAGAACTGCGGTTCTGTTGCCGCGTCTCCTTGCAGAGCAGCCGAACCAGATCCTCGCGCCTGCACACTTCCTCGAACGACAGCGAGCCCTGAGGACGGCCGTTCACCAACGCCTCGTACTCCTCCAGAGCCGCCCGAATGCGTCGGACGGCAGCCCTGGCGGCCGCATGCTCTCTGGGCTTCATCGCCGCCGAGGCTACGCTCGCCCAGCCGCCCAGAACAGAGGAACCGACGCTGAACTTCGGTGACCTGACTGGCAACTGCGGGCGTTGGAGCCGACACAACCCACGTTGCGAACATGACCGCCACACATTTCCGCACGTCAGATACGACGCCGACACTCTTCAACTCGGAAAACTGGACGGCTACTTGCTCGCGTGGCTGCGCATCGCCAGGTCCGCCCCGCACGTGCGGTTCTACTGCTACACCAAGGCCATCTCCCGGTTCCTGCGGCTGGTGGAGCCGGACCGACCTGCGAACTTCCTGTGGTGCGCGAGCCTGGGCGGCAAGGAGGACCACCTGGTGGACCGCGAGCGCATGCGGCACGCCGACGTCTTTCCCACCGTCGAGGCTCTGGAGTCCGCCGGGTACAGCGACCAGAGCGCCTCCGACCTGCTGGCGGTGCTCGGTGACCAGCGGGTCGGGATTCCGGCGAACCGGGGCACGGCCAAGAAGTTCGGCGCCTCCTTCGGTGAGCTCCAGCGCCAGCGCGACGAGCAGCTGAGGGCGAAGAACGTGCGGGCCGCGCGCCGGGCTGCCCTCTCCGCCGCCTGACGGGCCGGGGCCACCGCGCCCCGGCCCCCTCGCAAACCACCCGGCGGCGCCCCGCGTCTCCGCCCACCAAACCCACCAGCAGCACACCGCAAGGAGAACCCATGGGAGCCGAGAACTTCACCGTCTACCAGGACGGAACCGACGTCGCGCAGGCGTTCCGGGACGCCGTCGACAACGCCCAGTAC
Source organism: Kitasatospora sp. NPDC048296 (assembly GCF_043201815.1). Classification (NCBI taxonomy): domain Bacteria; kingdom Bacillati; phylum Actinomycetota; class Actinomycetes; order Kitasatosporales; family Streptomycetaceae; genus Kitasatospora; species Kitasatospora sp. NPDC048296. The sequence continues at coordinate 15,332 of NZ_JBICZB010000068.1, read as the reverse complement.
GAGTACGGGCACCGGGGCGGCACCGGCACGATCGCGGAGAAGGACGAGTACCAGGCCGTCAGCGACACCGCTCTGTCCATGGGCGAGGCCGAGGCCTTGGCCGAGCGGATCATGCGCGACTACGAACACCCGCTCCAGGACAAATGGGGGCCCGCCGGCGCCATCCCCGTGCTGTCCGACCAGCGGCGCATCAAGGTCACCATCCCGCACAGCACGCAGGGCTACGCGACGTCGCTGGAGGCCGTGACCGCCGTCCTCGCCGAGAACGGCCAGCCGCTGCCGGGCGAGTCGGTCGCGCGCCTCACCAGCGGTGTCCACGAGCGCTGCCCGCGCACCGGTCGCGTCCGATCCGGTGAGTTCGACGTTGTCCTCCGGGGAGGTCCGGCGGAGCACCGGGGTTGGCTGTTCTTCGGATGCGCCGCCTACTGATCCCGCCCCGGGCCCCAGAGGGGCCGAAAGGCGCTGCACCACTACTCATGATGCACTATTAATGGTAGTCTTTTCTTTGTCAGGTCGGGTGGCACCCGGAAGGCAATCGAACCTCACGACAGGAGATGAACCCGTGAGCACCCCCCTCAACGGCACCACCCCCGACCAGCCCGTACTGGACCGCAACGGCGTCCCGATCGAGTCCGAAGCCCTGGCCTGGCTCCACGGCGCCGAGCAGTGCCGCGCGATCGCCCTGGTGACCGGCTGGGACGAGGCCTCCGGCCACCCCCGCGTCCTGGTGGTCGACCCCGAGCGACAGCTCTGGGAGATCACCGTCGCCGACCCGCAGCGACTGGAGATCACCAAGGCGGACCCCCGGATCGCCGAGGCCGCCGAGAACGGCGCACCGACCGACGCCTGGCTGATCCTCGACAAGCACGACCAGGTGCTCGGCCGCACCGTCGGTGAGCGGATTGAGGACGCCCGGCGGGCCGCCGAGCGCCTGCCCAACGTCCGCCAAGCGGCCGACCGGGACGGCGGGTTCGCGCTGCGCCGCCTGGGCGCCAACCGGCTGACCGCCGGCGACCGGGCCCGGCTGGAGGCCTACGGGAGCGCCCTGGAGGCCGCCGGCACCACCCGGCCGGTGGGCGAGGCCGTGGCCGTCCCGCCCACGGCAAGGCCCGGCGCCTGACCCCGGTGGCCGGGCCCACCCGGCCCGGCCACCGCTCCACACAGGGCGGGCACCGACAACCGCCGCGAAGCAGGGAACTCAACCGCAGCTTCGAGGATCCCCCGCCCGGCAACCCCCGGAATCCCCGCCGCCGCCGGCGGCCGGCCGCCCGGCCGCCGCCCCGACTTCGCGCAGAGAGAAAGAACCAGATGACCGACGCCGAGCAGGCGGAACTCGACCGCCGGTTCGAGGAACTGGGCCGCGACGTCGCCGCGGCGCTCGACACCGCCGAGACGATGGAGCCCGGCTGGTGGCATCAGGTGGACCGCTGGGTCTACGGCGCCGTCACGCTGCACCACCCGACCGGCCTGGCGCTGCGCCTGGAGCACAGCAGCTCGACCGACGCGAACCGCGGCCGGCTGACGGTCCGCGGCATCAACCCGCAGGGCTGGACCGGAGACGCGGTCTACTCGATCGGCGTCTCCGCCGGCCGGGCCCCGGACGACCTTGCCCGGGACATCCGCCGGCGACTGCTGCCGGACTACGCCGCAGCGCTGCCGGCGATGCAGGCCGACGTCGCCTCGGATCAGCGACGGCGGGTGGCGCGGAGGGAGGCGATGCGCTCGCTGGTGGCCGCCCTGCCCGCCCTGCACCCCTACCAGTGGGACCAGGAGCAGAGCGCCGGCTCGTTCCACTCCGAGACCTACCACTGCCCCGAGCGCGCCCACGCCTCCGGGACCGTGCACGTCAACGCCGGAGGAGAGTCGGCCAACCTCAAGATCAACTCAGTGCCCGTACCCCTGGCCCGCGCCATCCTCGCCTTGCTGCGCCTCCCCCCGGCCAAAGCCCCCGACTGAGCCCGCCGAGCACGACGACAACCGCGTGCCCGCGCCGCGCCGCCACCCGCGGCCCGGCCCATCAGCCCACAGATCGTCAACCCGCCCGATCACAAAGGATCAACCGATGCAGACCCTCCACCGCACCGCTCAGAGCCACGTCGCCGAAGCGCTGCCTTTCCCCACCACGGCGCGGACGTCAGCAGAGCGGGCCGGCGGCGACAGCCACGAGGAGACGGAGGAGCAGGACCCTTCCGACGAGCCCGCCACCGGGCCCCGTACCACCGCCGTCGTGCGTCGGGTCGGCCCGCCGGCCGCCTACACGAGTTCGGTCGAGTTCCCCGAGCACCCCGGCCTGGGGGGCACGCTGCGCTACCTGGGGAACTTCCCCGAAGGGCTCTACGAAGTGACCGACCACCTGCGCCGCGCGGCCCCCAAACCCGTGGTCGGCGGACTGGAAGCGGTCACGGCGCTGGCAGAGCACTACGGGCTGCCCCTGCCCGTGCAGGTGATCCCCCGGGGAGCCCGGGGACAGGTCCCGGCGATGTCCGATCGGGCCTGACCTGCACGGCTTCCCCGGGTGGCGACGTGGGCCAGAGTCCAGGCAAGGCGACCAACCACACCCCATGAATGCACTATTCGTGGTAGTCTTTCCCTTGTCAGACCGGGTGGCTCCCGGAAGGCAATCGAACCTCTCACCCCCCGCACGGAAGGACCTCACCATGCCGCACCTGTCCAAGGACCTGGCAAAGCTGCACCGGAAGGCGCAGGCCCTGGTCGACCTCGACCGGCCGCTCACGCACTCGGAGCGGGAGTTCGTACTGGACAACTGGCAGGAGTCGTCCACTTCGGCCAACGGCCTGGAGGGTGCGTTCTTCACCCCGCCGGACCTGGCAGACGCCTTCGCCCTGGAGGCGGCCGGACCGGAGGTCCAGCGGGTGTTGGACTTGTGCGCGGGCATCGGCCGCCTGGCCTGGCACTGCATCAACGACCTGGGCGCACCGGAGCGCGAGATGGTCTGCGTGGAGCGCAACCCGGCCTACGTCAAGGTCGGCCGCAGGGTGCTCCCCGAGGCCCGGTGGGTCTGCGCCGACATCTTCGACCTGCCCGAGGACCTGGGCCGGTTCGACATGGTGATCAGCAACCCGCCGTACGGGTTCGTCGAGCGCTCCGGGGACGGTCCGGGGGTGCGCAGCCGCCGATTCGAGTACCACGCCGTTGCCATCGCCGCCGAGTTGGCGCGGTGGGGGGTGTTCCTCATCCCGCAGGAGTCGGCCCCGTTCCGGTTCAGCGGGCAGCGTGGCGGCTACCGGGAGGCGCGCAGCGCGGAGTACGCGCGGTTCGAGCGGGACACGGGGCTGCGGCTGGAGATGAGCATCTCCGTGGACACCTCCGGGGTGCGGGACCAGTGGCGTGGCGTTTCCCCCGCGACGGAGATGGTGTTCTGCGACTTCACCGCGCGAGTGCCGCGAGCCGCCGCCCTGCCCGTCCCGCCGAAGGCGGGGGAGGCGGGGAGCGTGACTCCGGCGGGCCGCCCCCTGCCGGTCGTCGCCGAGGCCGAACCGACCCTGTTCTGACCGCCGTTCCGGGGGCCCGTCACGAGCGCGGGCCCCCGGCCGCCCGGCTGGAGCACTCACCGCACGGCCCCACGGGGCGCCGGCAGCATCCCGAGCAGGAACCGGAACGAGAGCGAGAAGTCCATGAACGACCAGATCACCAGGCCCCTTCCATGGCGCGGCGCCACGGCGGTGATCCATGTCCCGCCCAGCCTGGAGCAGTGGGAGCGGATGACCGTCAGCGTGGAGGTGCACGTGGTGTACCGGGTGCCGCTGCGGTTGAAGTTCCTGTTCACCCGGTCGCGAGCGGGAGTGTGGGCGCTGGAGTGGGATGGAACCCTGGCGCCGGCCGGATCCGCATCGGGGCGGCGCGCGCGGGAGGTTCTGGGATCGCAGGTGGCCGAGCTCCTGGCCGGCGGCGACCTGGCGGGCCCGCTGGCCGAGCTCCATGCTCGGGCGCTGCGCCTGGACGCGATGTGGGCCTGGGAGCGCCTTCGCCGGGCCCGGGAGGAGGTCGCGCGAGCGGCTGCGAAGACGCGCGAGGCCGCGGCAGAGTTCGAGGTGTTCGGGATGCCGGAGAGCGAGTGCGCGCGGATGTTCCGGGAGTTCGAGGCCTCGGGCGATCTGCGGAAGGTGGGGTGGGTGCGGTCGGCCGGTGGCGCGGTCCTTCCTGCGGGGACCGTCGGTGGCGCTGCGCGCGGGCCGGTGGAGGAGGGCGGCCACCAACCCAAATAATGCACTATTCATGGTAGTCTTTTACATGTCAGGCCGGGTGGCTCCCGGGCGGCAATCGAACCTCTCGTTCCTGCACGGAAAGACGTCACCATGTCGAAGATCCCCCACGGCCGTGCCGACTTGTCGGCGGGCATCCCCGCGCGCGACACGGCGACGGACGAGTACGGCCGCCCCTACGCGGCCGGGTTCCGCCCGGCGGTGCTGGAGTGGGACGGCTGGACCTGTCTCGACTGCAACGCGTGCAACTCCGGCAGTGCGTGCGCGGACTGCCAGGCCTGCACCGACTTCGCGGCCCCCTACCCTCCACACTGGGCCCGGCCGTGGGTCGAGGGCGAGCCGGAGCGCGGCGTCGAGGCGTTCGGCGGGCCGGGCGGCATGTCAGCCGGGCGAGGGCTGGTGGACGGCGCCGGCGACTGGGTGCTGATCGAGTCCAACCGCGACGCTGCGGCGACCGCCCGGGCCGCCGGTCACTGGGTGGTCGAGGCGGACATCCGCACACTCGACCCGCGGCATCCCGTCCTGCGCAGCGTGCACCGCTTCCACGGCTCGCCGCCGTGCCAGACGCTCTCCAGCGCGGGCAAGCGCGCCGGGTGGGACGCCGAGGAGATCGGCGAGCTCCAGTCGATCCTGTGGCAGGCCTCGGAAGCCTTCGGGTTCCTTGAGGTTGACGACCTGTGCAGCCTCTACGGCGGACCGCACAGCTATTTCGGCGACGTCCTGGACGGCATGGAGGACCACCCTGACGCCGACGGCTGGGGAGAGTTCTGCGGCGGCGGGCACCTGCCCCCGTGCATGACCCCTGCCGAGTTCCGGGAGTGGGCGGCGAGCTCGGTTTCCGACGAGCGCACCGCGCTCATGGCCGAGATGCTGATCTGGCCGATGTGTCTCGTGCGGATCGGCGCCCCGCTGCGGTCCATCACCATGGAGCAGAGCGCGAACCTGCTGCGGCAGACCCCGGCCTTGGCCGAGGCCATCCAGGCCGAGCTCACCAGCGCCGAGGGGCTCGGCTGGACCTGGTGCTCGTGGCAGATCGAGGACGCCGCCGACTACGACGCCGCCACCCACCGCGAGCGCGCGTGGATGGTCGCCACCCGCTACGAGCACCCCCGCTACGCGGACCACGTTGACGGCGAGGCCGCGGCCCGCGAGATGTGGGCGCACATCCTCAAGCAGACCGGCTGCCTGCCGGAGTGGGCACCGGAACTCAGCCGGCGGATCGAGCCCTACCAGGGGCGTCCGGCCCTGCCGACGGTGACCGTCGCGGCCGCGCTGAACCTCCCGTCCGACTGGTGGGCCGACACCCGGGGCAAGCGCGGGGTGAACCCCAGGACGGGCAAGCCGATGGGCGGCGGCTCGTTCCCGCTCAACACCGTCGGGCAGTGCGTCACCGCCCCCTGGTACGGCATCAGGTTCCGCCCGGCCGACGTCCCCCAGGGCGAGGGCACCGTCAAGATCAGCCTGCCCGAACTCGGCATGCTGGTCGGCTTCCGCCGCGACTACCCGTGGACCTACATCCCCACCCGCAAGGGCGCCGCGGGCATCCGGAACATCGCCCAGATGGAAGCCGACGCGGTGAGCCCGTTCATGGGCGCAGCCATCTCCGCCGCCGTCCAGGGCGAGGACTGGTACCAGCCGACCTCCGACTATCAGCGGGCGCTCTACGGACTGGGCACGCCGAACCTGGAGCCGGGCCCCCACCGGGCCGCCATCCAGCCCCCGCACACCGGAGCCCGGCCGCTGGAGCAGCTGGAGTTCGCCGGGCCGAGGGCGGCGGGCGCCGTGGTGGCGGCAGTGAAGGAGCAGGCACACACCCAACAGATGCTCTTTTCATGGTAGTCTTTTCTATGTCAGACCGGGTGGCTCCCGGGAGGCAATCGAACCCGCCACGGAGGCGCACATGAGCAAGACCAGGCAGACCCTCACCATCAATGACCTGCGGGTCACCCTGGCCAACCTGATGATCAGGGAGGGGTTCAGCCCGGACACACCGGTGGTCCTGTCCTCCGACCCGGAGGGCAACCACTACGGCGCCCTGGACGGCTTCAGCGACGTGCTGTACGCCGACGACACGGTCTACAGCCTGCCGGGCACCCAGGAGAGCCAGGAGGAGCGGGAGTTCGGCCACGTCCCGCCGCAGCACGCGGTCAAGGTGGTCGCCCTGTACCCGAGGGACCCCGCCTTCGGCCCCAACCCGTTCAGCCTCCCCGCCGAGGACTGACCACCCCTGCGCCGGGTCCGCGCCGATCAGCATCGGCCCGGACCCGGCCCACGCCGTTCCAGACACCGTTTCGAAGAGGAAGAAGACATGGGCGTGCTGCACCTGGCGGACGGCCGGATCGTCGGCTACCGCGTCAACGACAGGAACTACCCCATCACCATGGCCAACGCCAAGCGGGCGATGAACGTGGGCTACTGCGTGGAGAAGTTCGGCCGCGACAGCAACTTCACCGCGTACGAGCTGGAGAAGTTCGGCGAGGAGACCGGCCTGGCGCCGTTCGACAGGCTCACCTGGTTGATCGTCCGGGGCATCAACAACTTCGCCCGAGGGAGAGAGGATGCCGTCCGTTGTGCGGTCACCGTCACCGCAACCGAGGCGCCGGCGCCCAAGGTCAAGCGGCCGGCCGCCCGGGCCTACGACGCGCTCATCCTGGCGAAGAAGGACTACGAAGCGACCCGGCCGGTCAGCGAGGCGGCCGATCTGGCCGTCCGCCGCGGCGGCGGATGGCCCTTGGAGCGGGCGGGCAAGGCGCTGGGCGAGGAGACGGCGGCCGAACTGCTGGCGACCCTCCAGAAGCACGCCCAGCAGGCCAAGGAGGCGGCCGAGGCGACAGAGGCCCAGTTCATCGCGGCCTGCGACGCAACCGACGAGGCATACCGGGAGGCGAACCGTCTCGACGTGATCAGAGAGGGCTGGGCCACCGAACGCACCCTCAGCCTGGCCGCACAGGTGGCGCAAAGCGCTGCCACCGCTTCCCGGCACCTCCACAAGGCCAACAGCATCCAGCACAAGCTGTACAGCGCAGCCGAGCGCTGGGGCCACCGGGCCGGGTAGCCGGACACAGCCGGTGAGGAGCGAAAACCTCCCTATCGATGCAGTATTCATGGTAGTCTTTCTCTTGTCAGGCCGGGTGGCTCCCGGAAGGCAATCGAACCTCAGGAGAGAGCACATGAGCACCGTCATGACCGCACGTCACCCCGAAGCCCAGGCGCCCGAGTCCGTGGCAGCGGAGATCGTCTACGAGAGCTTCGAGTACGCGCCCCACCGGCTCACCCACGGCTTCGCGGCGGAGGGCTGCCACGGCGTCAGTGCCGTGACCACCGACGGCGTGAGGGTGGGTTCGCTGCTGTGGGACCGCGAGGACGGCATGGTCTGGTGGGTCGGCGTCCGCGAGAAGTGGCGCCGCAGCGGGATCGCCACGGCCATGTGGCGGCTGGCCGTCGACAAGGCCGACACCCTCGGGTGGACCCGCCCCGTCCACAGCGACGTCCTGACCCCGTACGGACGTGCCTGGATCGACTCCCTGTAGGCACCCCCCGGGGGGCGGTTCGTGCTTGCGCGAGCCGCCCCCCGGCCCGCCGCTCCCGGCCTCCGGCGAGCGGCGCACCAGTCCGGCGACTGGACCCAGCCCCGCCCCATCTCACGATCGGATACCCCCTGCCATGCCGCTGTACCTCCCCGCCCCCGCACCGGTGCGTCACCCGGGCGGCTGGAACCGCCTGTCCCTGAACGCCCACATGGGCACCTACGGCACCCAGTGCGCCCTCCGCGCCCGGACATGGGCCACGCTGCACGAGAGCCGCCGCGACACCCGCTTGTGCGCCTGGGGCAACTACGGCCCGTGCGCCGCCGACCGCCCGGACCCGGACTGCGCGGCGTGCCCGGTCTTCGCGGCGCGCAACGACCCGGGCCGGCCGGTCGAGGTGTCCGGGAACCGCGTCTTCGTCCGCATCGAGCGCCGCATCGTCGGCGAGTTGTTCACCGCCGCCCCCGTGGACCGGCTGTGGCTGACCGACGGCCCCGACGCCACGCAGCACGCGGGGGAGCCGTGGACGTGGGACCAGGTCTCCCGCCTCACGGACTGGGAGGTGGGCCGCCGCGTCCTGGACGACGCCGGGGAGGGGTTCTGGCTCCAGCGCACGCCGACCGCTCCGGCCCCCGTCACTGCTGCGGCGGCCGACGCTCCCGAGGTGAACTCCGGCGAACTTCTCGTCCTGGCGCTGGCCGAGCGCGGCCTGGCCGCCGCCGTCGTCCCCACCGGGGGCGGTTGCACCGCCGTTGCGCTCACCGTCCCGGGCGGCGAGATCCACATCACCGACGACGCCCGGGCCGACCATCAGGTCGGCGACCACGACGGCTGGTTCGCCGCCTTCCACCCCGACCACGACCCGGGCGAGCGCACCGACGTCTACGCCGGCCACGGGCTGGACGCCCGCCGCGACGCCGAGGCCTGCGCCGACGCCGTCGCGGCGTGGATCGGTGCGAACACCTGCCCCCCGCGAGGATCCCGATGCTGATCACCTGCGCTTCCGCCGCCTACACCGACCGACCCGGGGGCTGCGGCTCGGTTGCCACCACGCTGCTCGTCATCACGTTCGCCGAACGCCGTACCCAACGCTGGGCGATGTGCAACCAGCACGCCGCCGGGGTGCACGAGGACCTGGCCGACCCCCTTCTCGCCTACCTCCGCCACACCTCGGTCACCCAGACCCCGATCCGGCCCGCCGCCGACCCCGACCGTCAAGGAGAGACATGACCAGCCCCACCGTCCGCTCCAGCGCCGACGCCCCGCTGTCACGGCGGGCCGTGCGCGGCCAACTCGCCGTCCTGGAGACCCGGTACCCCGCGCCGGGCGGCGCCGCGCAAGGCGACCGGGTCGACTACCGGCCCGTCACCGTGGCCGCGGTCCGCAGGGACGGCACCCCCGCGGCCTTCACCCTCCCCGACGCCCGCACCATCACGGTGGGCGAGCTCACCCACCCCACCGTCGCCCTGCTCGCGGCGCCGGGCCGCTACGACCCCCAGGCGGTACTTGCCGCCGCCCACGCCAACGGGGTCGGCGGGCGCTTCGCCTCCCTTGGCGACGTCGACAAGCTGTTCAAGCGTCACCCGGCACCCGTCCCCGCGCCGGCCCCGGCAGCCGGGAAGCCGGCCGTCCTGGTGCTGCACCGGCCAGCCGGGCGGCACTCCCCGGCTCCGTGGAGCGTGTGCGTGCCCTGGCGGGTGCGGGTCAGGCTCGCCTCGGCGTGCGGCACCAAGGCGCGGGCCCGCACGGTGGCGGCCTGGCTGGAAGGCACCGGTGTGGACTTCGCCGACGAGGCCGCCACCCTGGCGCTCAGCGACGTGCTGATCGAGTTCTACCGCGAGTGGGAGGCGTGCGTGCGCGCCGCCCTGGACGGCGCCGCCCCATGGCCGGACCGCACCCCGGAGAGGTTCGCGGGGCTGCTGGCCGCCCTTGCCGAGGGCGCCCGAGGTCAGGGCCGAGCAAAAACCCCTATTGATGCTTGATTCATGGTAATCTTTTTACTGTCAGGCCGGGTGGCTCCCGGAAGGCAATCGAACCCCGTACACCAGGAGGAACCCGTGAACACCCGTCACCGCCTGTCCCGCACCCAGCTGGTCATGGAACTGACCGCCCGCCGCATCGAGACCACCGGTCTCCACCAGGGCGCGGCCCTCAACGACGAGGACTGGGCGTCCTACCCGCCCGCCACCTACGCCCCGGACGCGCCCTGCTCGGTGCTCCACGCCTTCGAGCGTGCGCAGCGGCTGGCGGCCGGTCGGACCATCCGCGCCGGTGCCCGTCGCCACGGGCAGGTCACCGTGCGCCCCCGGGCCTTCCACCCGGCGGAGTTCTCCGAGGCGCTGCGGGTCCTGTCCGACCACCTGTCGGACGTGGCGATCACCCCGGACCTGTACCGGCCCCTCGGCCTGACGGAGACCGACTACCGGCTCACCGTCCTGTCGTCGTGGGGCGAGTCCGAGGGCCTGACGGCCGTTGCGGCCGCCCGGACCATCCGCGCCGCCGCGCCCGCCCGCCGATGACCGCCGTCCGGGAGACGAGATGACGCACACGAAGAAGTGCAGGACCCCCGCCAAGGCCCGGTTCGCGACAACGACCGCCGCCGCGCGGACCGCCGCCACCTACGTCCACAGCCTGACGCCCTACCTGTGCGAATGCGGCTGGTACCACCTGACCAGCAAGGCCATCGTGCCCGCGACGTCGCTGCCGGTGACCGAGCAGGTCGCGGCGCTCGGCGACGTGGAGTTCGCCGTCCTGGTGGTCCAGGACGTCCGGGCCACGGTGACGCCGGTGCAGGCGGGTGCCCTGCGCGACGCGGCCAACGTGGAGCGCTGGATCAGGGTGCTGACCCATCTCCAGAGCCTGGTGGAGGCCCAGTTCGAGGAGCAGGCGGAGGATCGCTCGCCCGAGGCCGAGGCCTGGCGAAGGGGGGCGGCCTCTTTCCGGAGCGCGCTGCTCCAGCGCCTGGAGGAGAGCACCGCTGCCGCCGCCGAACTCCGGATGTCCGAGGCCGCCGAGGCCGCAGCGCACGCGAAGGCGGGCCAGAGCCTGGCGGAACTGCGCCAGCGGGCCGAGCTGGACGCCGTCCGGCGCCTGGTCCAGGCCTACGGCGCGCAGTTCAACGCGCTCCTGATCGAGGAGTACCAGGCGCTCGGGCTGGCCGTGTCGCCGCGCCTTCGCCGACGCCAGGCCCGCGACGCCGCCGTGACCACGATGCTGACGCCCTCGTTCTGGTAGCCCGCGCCCGGCCGACGACCGCTCCGGCGGCCGTCGGCCGGTCCATCGGCCCGCCCCTTGCCCACCGGGGCCCACCGCCCCGCACCCCTTGCGAAGGGATCGCCATGACCGCCACCACCAAGACCTTTGACCGCCCCTGGGACCTGGCCTGGCTCGCCGCCGACGCAGGCGATCTGCTCCCCGTTCGCCGGGACTGCTGGGGAGCCGACCCGGCCAGCCACGACAGCGACGGAAACCCGCAGGCGGTCCTCAAGGACGGCAGGCGCCGCGTCCTGATCACCCGCGTCGGCGAGGGCATCACGGTCCGCACCCGGCCCTACACCGGCGAGCCGGGAGGCGACCGGATTCCCGTGTCCACGACCCGGATCGCCCTGCGGCACATCACCCCGGCCACCCTGGCGGCCGACATCGCCCGCAGCCACCTCGCCTCGCCCCAGGAACCCGATGCCGCGCCCGAGCGACGCAGGCTGCTCCGGCTGCTGACGATGACCGAGCTGATCGCCCGTCTCCCCGGCGAGGCACAGGCGACGGGCACCATGCTCGCCGGCGTCGACGTCGTGGAATGGCGGCAGGGGCCGGACGTCACCGCCACGGCCTGCTCCAACGCGCCCGGCCGGATCCTGCTGGAGGCCCAGGCACCGCTGGGCTCGGTCGAGCGCGCGCTGCGCAGCGCCCTGCCTCCGCACGACGCAGAGCTGCCGTACTCCCGCCCAGGCGCTTACAGGCGGCTGGCGGCCGCGTTCCCCGTACTCACCCCGTACCCGAACGTGCCGGGCACCGACACGCTGGCCGGGCTCGGCACGGGGCGCACCGTCGTGAACGTCCATCTCGCCGACGGAGCCCCGGACGACGACGGCACGCGGGCCGGGCTCGACATCGAGGCGGATCTCGACCTGGTCCTCCTTGTCCTCGGACTGCTGTAGCAGCACGGCCCGGTCCGGCAGGCCTTGCCGGACCGGGCCCGCCCCTTCCTCAGACGCCGCTCACTGGAGGCTCCGTGACCATCGACCCCGACCGCTCCGACTTCGACGCCTTCCTGACCTCGCAGGAGTTCGCCACCTCGCTCCAGGGAGTCGGCGCCGGCACCCTGTGGCAGCTGCGGACCCTGCTGCTTGCCGAGGAGGACCGGCGCTCCGTCCGGTACATGCACGAAGCCCTCCGTGAGGAGTTCGGCTGGCTGTACGGGGAGGCGGACGCCTCCGGGGTGCGGATCACCTCGATCGAGGTGCCGTCCGTACTGTGGGACGCCGGGTGGCACTGGGGCGCCGTGGAGGCGGTGATCGTCTTCAGTGACGGCTCACGGCTGACTGAGGACCTGGAGCCGCTGATCCACGATCACCTGTGCGACCTGGCGGGCAACACTCCGCCGTACGGGCCCGGGGACGTGTACACCCTGGTCGTCCCGCCGCGCTGAGACGGGCAGCCGCCCGATCCGGTCGGGCCCAGGTCCCGGCGCGAACGGGGACGACAACTCCTCGCATCAGTGCTGTTTTCATGGTAGTCTTTCTCTTGTCAGGCCGGGTGGCTCCCGGAAGGCAATCGAACCGCACTGAACACGGGAGGACCCACCATGGACGAGAAGAAGCGCCCCATCGCGATCGACCCGCCGGACTGCGGCTGCACGGAGTGCATCGTCGGCGAGTACGTGCCCTTGCGGGAGGCGTCCGAGGACCAGATCGCCCAGATGCTGAGGGGCGAGCTGCGCGACCACACCTCCGTCCCGTTCCGGGTCTCGGCGCGGTGGGAGCTCTACGACCCTCACCCCGACAGTCAGCACCTGGTGTCGGTGCAGGTGATCGCGGACCTCTGGAACGGAACCACCCTCACCTGGGACGTCACGCCCTACCTCGACGTCCTGCCCGGCCAGGTCTTCGGCCCCCCGCGCGACTGACCGCCGGACAGCGGGGGGGGGGGGGGGGGGGGGGGGGGGGGGGGGGCGCCCCCCCCCCCCCCCCGCCCCCCCCCCCGGCCTCCGCCGACCCCGGCAGTGAGCCCTGCGCCTCCGCGGGCGGGGCCGCCCCCCCCCGCCCCGCCATCGTCCACCCCTGCTCCCGGCGCCGATCCGGGGCCGGGCCCTTCTGCCCTCACGCCCCCCGCAGTTCCTCACCCGCACGTGAGAGCAGGGGCCGGGCCAGAACGGCCCGCCGTTGCCCGAACACCTCATCCCCCACGGAGAGCACCCCCTTGACCACGTCCTCCCTGCCCGACCCCGGCAGCCCGCTCACTGCCGCAGACGCCTTCGCCGACAACGCCCGGCGCTTCGTCACCGAGGCCCTGCCGAACGGCATCGTCTACGGGGTCACCACCGGCCGACACAGCGTCGCCGTCGACGCCGATGAGTCCAGCGGCGCCCTCACCGTGCGGGTCAACGACCACCAGGGCCAGAGCGTCGAGATGACCACCACGGCAGAGCACCTGGACGCGGACCTGCGGTCGATGTGGCGGCTGGTGGCGGCGGCCGGCATCCAGGCGACACCCGAGGAGGCTTCCGGGCCCGGCCCGCGCCCCCGTCGGAAGGTCCGCCCGACCGCTTCGTCGGTGCTGGAGTTCGCGGCCCGCCACCTGGAGCACGTCGGGCTGCACCCGGGCCCCTGGGAGTGGGCGCGCGACGCCCAGCGGGGGCCGGCCACGATCCCCCACGCCCTGACCCTGGCCGTCCGGCAACTCGACTACGGCCACCGGGACGCGGTCGGCACCGCCGCCCTGGGGCGTCTGGCCGACTTCGTCAACGGCCGCCCGGTCGTGGTCCCCACGTGGTGGAACGCCACCACCGGGGACTACTACCGCGCCACGGTCTGGAACTGGGGCATCGCCCCGCGCCGGACCGCCGCCGGAGCCGCCGCGTTCCTGCGCGGCGCCGCCGCCCTGGCCGCCGCCTGACCGCCCGTCCGACAGCGCCCGGGCCGGCGGCCCCGGGCGCGCCCACCCCCCCTGTTCCAGCTCCCCGATCGGCTGGGAAGCCGACGACGCCGAGAGGACCCGCTGTGACCCGCGTCCACCGCATGACCGCCACCGAGTTCTGGTGGGACGACACCTACGAGCCGGACGCCGAACTGGGGTACGTCCGGCTCACCTGCTCCGCCCCAACCGCCGACGCCTGGGAGGTGAAGTTCCCGAGGTACTGGGTCGCGTACGGCGGCGTGAGCACGTTCCGCAGCATGCAGCTGGGTGTCGACAACATCGCCGAGCGCTCGATCGCCGAGCAGATCCGGGACCGCATCCTCGCCAGCCCCGACAAGCGACGCGCCTTCCGCGACCTGTGGGCGGAGGTCCGCGACACGGGCCGGGCCCCGCACGAGACCTTTGACACCGGCGTCGAGTTCTGGGCCACCGGCGGACCCGCCTCCGGCCGCAAGGGCTCCATCGTCATCCGCAACCGTTTCGACGCGGCCGTGCAGTGGGACGGCGAGCCCTTCACCGGCGGCACCACCTACCCGCTCCATCTGATGAGCACCACCCAGCCCGTCGAGCGACACATCACCTACAGCATGGGCTGGACGAAGCTCCGGTAACGGCGCACCAGCCCGGCGGTCGGCGCCCCTCCACCACCGACCTTCACCACCCTTCCCACGAACGGGTTCCTCGCCCCGCGCCCATCTCGCCGAGATCTACAACCACGCACCGGCCAGCGCATGCTGGCCGGTGCGCCAAGGAGAGAACGTGACCGGCTTCCGGTTCAACCCAACCCTCTTGCTCATGTCCATCGCCCGGCCGGACTCCCACTGCCCGGTCTGCGAGGCCGACCGCCACACCTCCATGGCCGACGCACGAACCGCGATCTGCCTTGCTGCCGGGGTTGCGATCGATGACATCGACCCAGCCTCCGGCTACGACCTCTCCCACCGCGCGTACCGTCGCGCCCGCGCCTCGTGGATCGACCTGATCCGCCAGCACGGCGCCGACGAGTTCTACAGCCTGCCCAACCTTGCCGAGGCACGCGCGTACTGGGCCGAGAAGCGCCCCGAGTTCATCGTGGGCGACGACTGGGCGACCGAGGCTTTCGAGGCGCACCGACAGTTCATCGCCGCCCTCGGCGGTTCCTGCCGGAAAGCCTCGTGCGTCGTGCACTACCCCCTTTCCGCTGAGCCCGGGTCCGAGTCGGGAGACCTGGCGTGATCGCCCGGACTCAAGGCGAGGGCGGGGAGCAGCTGCGGCTGGACCTGTCCGGGCCGGAGTGGTGTCAGCGCTGGAGCGATCGTCGGGCGACCTGGAGGCGGACGAGCGAGGGTGGGTTCGATCCGGCGTTGTACCGGAAAGAGGATGAATTGCATCAGATGCAACACTCCTCGCGACGTCAGCATGGCAGTTTGTGCTGGTCACGAGCGGGTGGTCGCGCCAGCTGCTGGCG
>NZ_JBICZB010000067.1:0-45507 GCF_043201815.1 Kitasatospora sp. NPDC048296 | reverse complement strand
CGATCTCCACGGCCAGGCCGAGCGCGGTCAGGGTGCCCACTCCGCGCAGGCACGACAGCCGGGCGACCACGGGCGCCCACGCGTCCTGGCGGGCGCAGGAAGACCACCAGGTGACGGGCGATCAGCAGCGCGGCGTCCCGGCCGAGGTCCTCCTCGACCAGGGCCAGTGCCAGGTCGATCCCGGCGGTGACCCCGGCCGAGGTGGCGATGTGCCCGTCTCGGACGTGGATCGGGTCCGGGACCACCTCGACGTCCGGGAACCGCCGGGCCAGTGCCTCGCAGTACGCCCAGTGCGTGGTCGCCCGGCGGCCGGCCAGCAGTCCTGCCTCGGCGAGCAGGAAGGCGCCGGTGCACACCGACACCACCCGCTCGGCCCGACCGGCCAGCTCCCGGATCCGCGCCACCAGCGCGCCGTCCGGCCGTTCGGTGCCCTCCCCGCCGGGGACCAGCAGGGTGTGCACCGGCCCGACGTCGGCCAGGTCGGCGTCCGGCAGCAGCCGCAGCCCGCTGCAGCCGCGCACCGGTCCGCCGCCGAGGGAGGCGGTGGTCACCCGGTACGCGCCCGGCTGCCCGGCGGCCGCGCCCGCTCCCGCGAACACCTCCACGGGGCCGGTCACGTCCAGGCTCTGCACGCCCTCGTAGAGGACGACGACCACGCTGCGCGCTCTCATGCGGCCAGCCTGTCAGCGGGCCGAGGTGGCAGCAATGACCGGTTTCCCACCTTTCCTGCCACCGCGCGTGGGGCCCGCCCCTTCGGCTCGGAGGCGAGTAGCGGCCGCCGAAACGCCGGAAGGCCCTTCGCTCTCGCGAAGGGCCTTCCGGCTGTCTGTGCGCCGCCAGGGACTCGAACCCCGGACCCGCTGATTAAGAGTCAGCTGCTCTAACCAACTGAGCTAGCGGCGCTTGCTGACGTGGAGAACATTACCTGGTCAGCGGCCGAAACACACAATCGGCCCGGACGGCCCCCGCCCGCTCAGGCGGTCAGTACCACCTTGCCCCGGACGTGCCCGGTGGCGACCAGCCGGTGGGCCTGCGCGGCCTTCTCCAGCGGCAGCGCCTCGGCGACCTCCAGCCGCAGCCCGCCCGCCTCCCACAGCCGTACCAGCTCGGCCAGCCGCTCGGCCGTCCGCGGCGCCCGCAGCCCCCGCACGCCCAGCCGCTCGGCCTCCGGGTAGTCGACCACGGTGCCGATCCGGTCCTTGTCGGTGACCAGTTCGACCGAGGCCGCCAGCGCGCCCCGTCCGGCCGCGTCGAAGGCCGCGGTCACCCCCTGCGGCGCCGCCGCCCGGACCCGCTCGGCCAGCCCCTCGCCGTACGCGACCGGGATCGCGCCCAGCTCGCGCAGGTACTCGTGGTTGCGCTCGCTCGCGGTGCCGATGACGGTGGCGCCCCAGGCCCGGGCGAGCTGGACGGCGACGGTGCCGACCCCGCCGGAGGCGCCGTGCACCAGCAGGGTGTCGCCGGGGCCGACCCCGAGCTGGGCGAGCGCCATGTGCGCGGTCTGGCCGGAGGCGGAGAGCGAGCCGGCCTGCTCCCAGGGCATCGCGGCGGGCTTGGCCACCAGCTGGGCGGCGTCCACCGTGACCAGCTCGGCCTGGCAGCCCAGCACCCGGAAGCCCAGCACCTCGTCGCCGACCCGCCAGCCCCCGGTGCCCGGGCCCAGCCGGTCCACCACTCCGGCGAACTCGTTGCCGAGCGTGAACGGCGGCTCGAGCGCCAGTCCCGGCGGCCGGAACCCCTCCCGGATCGCGAGGTCCACCGGCTGCACCCCGGCGGCGTGGACCCGCACCCGGACCTCGCCCGGTCCGGGCTCCGGGTCGGGCACCCGGGTGACCCGCAGGACCTCGGGACCGCCGGACCGCACCACGGTGACCGCCTTCACGGGGACACTCCTCTCGCCAGCTCGCCGTTCGAACGTCCCCGATCTTCGAACGTGAAGTCCGCTTGAGGTCAAGCCATCGTTCGGCGCGCCTTCACGTATGGGCGCATTGTCAGATTTATCCTGGTCGGCGCTCAGCCGTCCGCCGTCGAGAGGAACCGCCCCGTGGGCCAGCTGCCCCTGTTCTTCCTGGTGCTGCTCGCTTCCGTGGTGACCATGCCACTCGCCCGCAGGACGGGGGTGCCGCAACCGGTCCTGATGACCCTGCTCGGCATCGCGATGGCGCTCGTCCCGCAGATCCCGGACGTCTCGCTCGAACCCGAGCTGATCCTCCCGCTGGTCCTGCCGCCGCTGATCTTCGCCGTCGCCCGGCGCTCCTCGGTCCGCTACTTCAAGGCCAACATCCGCTCGATCCTGCTGCTGGCCGTCGCCCTCGTCGTGGTCACCACGATCGCGGTCGCCGGCACGGTGCACTGGCTGCTGCCGGCGCTGCCGCTGGCCGCCGCCATCGCGGTGGGTGCGCTGGTCTCCCCGCCCGACCCGGTCGCCGCCGTCGCGGTGGCCGGCAGTGTCGGCCTGCCCCGGCGCCTGGTGGCGATCCTGGAGAGCGAGGGCCTGTTCAACGACGTCACCGCGATCGTCATCTACTCGCTGGCCATCGAGGCCATGGTCAGCGGCGACTTCTCGGTCGGCAACGCGGCGCTGCGCTTCGTCCTGTCCGCCGTGCTCGCCGTGGTCGTGGGCGTCGCCCTCGGCTGGATGAACGCCAAGCTCGCCGAACGCCTGGACGACCCGACCCAGCAGGTCGCGCTCAACCTGCTCGTGCCCTTCGCCGCCTACGCCCTCGCCGAGGAGATCCACGGCTCCGGCGTGCTCGCCGTCGTGGTCTGCGCGCTCTACCTCGCCGAACGGGCGTCCGACGCCGACGCCGTGTCCTACCGGCTGGTCGGCAACGCCTTCTGGGAGGTCGTCGAGATCCTGATCACCGGCGTCGCCTTCGGCCTGATCGGCCTGGAGCTGGCCACGGTGCTCAAGGAGGCCGGCAAGGGCTGGACCGGCTTCATCGGCGACGCCGCCGTGGTCATCGCGGTGGTCGTGGTGGTCCGGCTGCTCTGGCTGCTGCCGGCCGGCTGGGTGTCCCGGAAGCTGCGCCGCGGCGACGACGAGGACACCCCGTTCAGCTGGAAGGAGAGCGTGATCCTCTGGTGGTCCGGCATGCGCGGCGTGGCCACCGTCGCCCTGGCCCTCGCCATCCCGCTCACCCTGCACTCCGGCGCGGACTTCCCCGAGCGCGGCCGACTGGTCTTCATCGCCTTCAGCGTGGTGCTGTTCACCCTGCTGGTCCAGGGCCTGAGCCTGCCCTGGCTGGCCAAGCGGCTGGAGCTGGACATCGACCAGGACAAGCACGAGCAGGCCGTGCGTCAGCTCTGGTGGCGGGCCGCCAGGGCCGGGCTCAGCCGGCTCGGCGAACTGGAGGAGCAGGACAAGCTGCCCGCCGAGGTCGCCGACCGGCTGCGGGACCGTCAGCACGACCGGCTGGCCCGGCTCTGCCCGGAGGAGTACGCCGAGGAGGACGCCGCCGAGGCCAAGCTGCGCCTCGCCCAGTGGCGGGCCGCCCGGGACGTCGAACAGGAGATGATCGCCGCCTCCCGGCGCGAGATGCTCGTCGCCCGCAGCGAACTCGGCGCCGACCCGGAGCTGGTCGACCAGGTGCTGCGCGGGCTGGACCTGAGGACGGAACGGAAGTGACGGGCAGTCCGCGCGCGCCGGGCGGAATGTGCGCGACCGCCCCCGGGGTTGCATAGGCTGATCCCGGGCAGGCCGTCAACGGAGTCGGCGCACCACCAGTACCCGCACGACCTCGCGAAGAACCCTCACGCCTGGCCCTGCCGGTTTCTGCACCCAGATGAATCGAGGACCCACCGATGTCGGAGACCCGCGCCGACGCCCGCACCCCGCTCGACCGCACCCCGCAGTGGGCCGCCCTGGCCAAGCACCGGGACGAGCTCGGCGAGACCCACCTGCGCGAGCTGTTCGCCGCCGACCCGGAGCGCGGCAGCCGCTACACCCTGCAGGTCGGCGACCTGCACGTGGACTACGCCAAGCAGCTGGTCACCGACGAGACGCTGGAGCTGCTGCGCGAGCTCGCCGCCGCCACCGGCGTCGCCGAGCTGCGGGACGCCATGTTCCGCGGCGAGAAGATCAACAACACCGAGCAGCGCGCCGTCCTGCACACCGCGCTGCGCGCCCCGCGGGACGCCGTCGTCGAGGTCGACGGCGTCAACGTCGTCCCCGGCGTGCACGCCGTCCTGGACAAGATGGCCGCCTTCGCCGACCGGGTCCGCAGCGGCGAGTGGAAGGGCCACACCGGCAAGCCGATCCGCGCCGTCGTCAACATCGGCATCGGCGGCTCCGACCTCGGCCCCGCGATGGCCTACGAGGTGCTCCGCTCGTACGCCAAGCGCGACCTGGACGTCCGCTTCGTCTCCAACGTGGACGGCGCCGACCTGCACGAGGCGGTCCGCGACCTCGACCCGGCCGAGACGCTGTTCATCGTGGCCTCGAAGACCTTCACCACCATCGAGACCATCACCAACGCGATCTCCGCCCGCGACTGGCTGCTCACCGGCCTGGGCGCCGGCACCGAGGCGGTGGCCAAGCACTTCGTGGCGCTGTCCACCAACGCCCAGGGCGTGCAGGACTTCGGCATCGACACCGCCAACATGTTCGAGTTCTGGGACTGGGTCGGCGGCCGCTACTCCTACGACTCGGCGATCGGCCTCTCGCTGATGATCGCCATCGGCCCGGACGCCTTCCGCGAGATGCTGGACGGCTTCCACCTGGTCGACGAGCACTTCCGCACCGCCCCGGCGGAGCAGAACGTCCCGCTGCTGCTCGGTCTGCTCGGGGTCTGGTACGGCGCGTTCTTCGACGCCCAGGCGCACGCGGTGCTGCCGTACTCGCACTACCTGTCCAAGTTCACCGCCTACCTGCAGCAGCTGGACATGGAGTCCAACGGCAAGTCGGTGACCCGCGACGGCACCCCGGTCAACTGGCAGACCGGCCCGGTGGTCTGGGGCACCCCCGGCACCAACGGCCAGCACGCCTACTACCAGCTGCTCCACCAGGGCACCAAGGTGATCCCGGCCGACTTCATCGGCTTCGCCCGGCCGGTCGCCGACCTGCTGCCGGGCCTGGTCGCCCAGCACGACCTGCTGCTGGCCAACTTCTTCGCCCAGACCCAGGCGCTGGCCTTCGGCAAGACCCCGGAGGAGGTCGCCGCCGAGGGCGTGCCGGCCGATCTGGTCCCGCACAAGACCTTCCGGGGCAACCACCCGACCACCACCATCCTGGCCGGCGAGCTGACCCCGTCCGTGCTCGGCCAGCTGGTCGCGCTGTACGAGCACAAGGTGTTCGTCCAGGGCGCGATCTGGAACATCGACTCCTTCGACCAGTGGGGCGTCGAGCTGGGCAAGGTGCTCGCCAAGCGGATCGAGCCGGTGCTGCTCACCGGCGAGGGCGGCGAGCAGTTGGACAGCTCCACCGCGGCGCTGGTCGCCCGCTACCGCGCGCTGCGCGGCCGCTGAGCCCCGGCCGGGCCGTCCGCTCCGGCGGGCGGCCCGGCCCGCCGGCTCTCGCACCGGACGCGTCGGACGCGTCGGACGCACCGGAAACGTCTTGCGACGGGAAACGCCGGAAGGCCCCTTGCTTTCGCAAGGGGCCTTCCGGCTGTCTGTGCGCCGCCAGGGACTCGAACCCCGGACCCGCTGATTAAGAGTCAGCTGCTCTAACCAACTGAGCTAGCGGCGCCTGCTGACAGAGAAGACTCTAGCAGCGGCCGGCGGCCGAGCCAAAATCGAATACCGGTCGCTCTCCGTTCACCCTCCGGTCACGACGGCGGGCTCCGCCGGGGCGGGCGCGCCGGGCTCGCGCGCCGCCCGTACGCAGGCCCAGAGGACCACCGAGGCGCCGGGCAGCCAGGGCTCCCGCTCCTCCGGGGCGACGATCCAGCGGCCGGAGCCCCGGCCGGAGGACTCCGGGCCGTGCACCATCCGCTGGAGCGGCGGCACGGTCACCGCGTCGCCCCTGCCGTGGCACAGCAGTGGCGGCACGTCCCGGGCCCACTCCTCCCAGGCCAGCAGCCGACGCAGCCGGGGTGCCGCGCCGGGCCGGACGAACAGCAGGATGCGCCCCCGGTAGCTCGCGACCGGTCCGCAGCCCGGGCCGGAGGCCCGCAGCTCGTCCAGCACCCGGCGGCCGAACAGCGACGGCATGCTGATCACGTCGAAGGCCCGTCCGCAGGGCAGTACCGAGGGCGCCCACGGACGGGACTCCCAGAGGGCGCGCATGCTGCGCGGGTACTCGCTGGCGGAGGCGAGCCAGGCCTCTCCGGCCACGGTGAGGTACTCCACCGACTGATACGTCCAGATGTCCACGCCCAGCAGCCTGTGCCGTGCGCGGCCCCGGTGTGGCGGAAAGCGCCGTTTGCCGGACAGGGTCGCGGGGCGCCGCGTACCCTTCCGCTTCTGGCATATGCCAGGGGTCAGCCGGTCAGTCCTCGTGGCGTCGCGGCTGGAGCAGGTCGCGGCCGTACTCGATCATCTTGCCGGCGTAGTCGGGGGTCCAGTCCGCCCGCTCGGCGATCTCGGTGTTCGACAGCGCGTCGAACCGGCGCGGGTCGGCCAGCTGCGCGGCGGCGACCGCCTGGAAGTCGGTGGCCCGCTCGGCGGCCGCCCGGAAGGCCAGGGCCAGTTCGGTGGAGCGGCGCAGCAGCTCCGCGGGGTCGTCGATGGACTCCAGGTCGAAGAAACGTTCCGGCTCCGGTTCGGCGGACTGCGGCTCGAACAGCAGCTGCGCGGGGCGCTTGCGCCGGGTGGGCTCGGGCGCCTCGGCGGGGGAGTCGGGCATGGACGGACACCTCCGGGGTCTCGGGGGGAGGGGGCGGACGGTCTGCTGCGGGCCGCACCGCCCGGTTGTGGCCGTCGTCCATTGTCTCGCGGCGGCGGCCGGTAACGGAACGGTGCGCGTGCGGGCGCTATTCCCCCGCGCGCGCCGGGGGCGTACCTCGGGCGCCGTGTATCCGCCGGGTATCCGGATCGGATGCGAACCGGTTGTTCCCGGCACAGGAGTCGCCCACCGAATCGGGAGTACCCCATGCGCGCACCGAAGGCCCTGTCCGCCTCCGTCCTGTTCGCCGCCGCCGTCCTCGCCCCGGCCCTACCGGGGACCCCGGTGGCGCCCGCCTTCGCCGCCGAGACGGCGAAAGTGGTCGCCGGCCCGCCCAGCGCCCCCGGCGGCGTCTCGACCGCGACCTGCCCGGCCGGCACCCACCTGACCGGCGGCGGCTACCGGCTCCAGCCCGATGCGGCCGGCCCGGTGCGCGCCAACGGGCCGACCGCCGACGCGGCCGGCTGGAGCGCCCAGGCGGAGCGCGGCTCGGTGGTGGCCTTCGCGGTGTGCGAGACCGAGGACTGACGAGCTACCGCAGGTGGACCCGGTGGCCGCTGAGGTGCTGGAGGACCTGGTGGTTGGCCTCCCAGCCGTCCGGGAAGGCCACCGGGACGCCCAACTGGACCGGCTCGGTGGACGGGTGTTCGTCCAGCAGCTCGGCGATCCCGGCCCGGGCCACCACGATGCAGGCATGCCGGTGCCGGGAGGCGAGCACGCAGAGCCGGCCGGTCTCCAGGTGGAAGGCGGTCGCGTCCGGGCGTCCGGAGAGCGGGTGCAGCACCACCGTGACGTCGTACTCCCGGCCCTGGAGCCGGTTGGCGGTGTCCACGGTGACGGCCGGACCGGCCGCGCCGTCCACCGGCACGCCCGCCCTGAGCAGGGCCGCCCGCACCGCCGCCGCCTGGTCCCGGTGGGCGGTGCCGACGGCGATCCGGTCCGCGGTGAGCGGGGCCTCGCCCTGCTCGGAGTGGGCGGTCAGGCCGCGCTCCAGCAGCCGCCGGACGGTGGCCGCCACGGCCGCCACCGCCTGCGGGTCGGTCCGTACGGTGTGCCGGGCGGGCAGTTCCAGCAGTGCCCAGCCGTGCTCGGCCGCCCGGTCGATCACGGCGTCCAGCGCCGAGCCGTCGGGGCGGACCGCGGCGGTCAGCCGGCGGTCGTCCGGGCCGGTGCCGGAACGGAACGGCGTGTACGGGTAGAACGCCCGCGAGATCAGCGGCGCCGCGCTGGCGGGCAGCCGCCAGGAGACCGGCAGCCGGTGCGGCTCGATCTGCGGGTTGTGCGCCAGCATGGTGACCACGGCGCTGCTGGACGGGTCGTAGGACAGGCCCGCCCACTGCTCGGTGCCGACCACGGTGAACGGGTCCAGCTGGCCCGGATCGCCGACGAACAGCGCCCGCTCGAACAGCCGGGCCACCGCGAGCAGGGCGTCCGAGCGCATCTGGTACGCCTCGTCGACGATCGCGTGCCGCCACGGCGCCTCGGCCCGGACCCACTGCCACTTGGCGGACGTGGAGATCACCACGTCCTGCTCGACCAGGTCGGCGACCTTGTCGGAGGGCGTGACGTTGGCGTGCCTGAGCACCTCCGGGCCGGGCCTGGAGTCCGCCGCGTGCAACCGGCCGATCGTCAACTCCGGGGCCTTCTCGGCCAGCCGGCCGACCAGGTCGTCCACCTGCCCGTTGGTCTGGGCGACGATCATCAACCGCTCGCCGGCCGCCACCAGCTCCCGGGCGGCCCGCACCACCAGGGTGGACTTCCCGGCGCCGGGCGGGGAGTCCACCACCACACCGCGCGGGGCGCCGGCCAGTGGGTGGACGGTGGCCGTCAGGATGCGGGCCACGGCGGCGTCGGCGGCCGCGCCCGGGGACTGCTCGGGACCCGACTCGGGGGCCGGTTCGGCCATCACTCCCACTCCTCGGAGGCGGACGGGGCGGTTACGGGCGCGGCGCCGGGCGGGCCGCCGTGGGTCCACGGGGTGTCGTCCGGCTCGGGCAGCGGCGCGGACTGGCGGACCGTCAACTCGAACAGGGTGAAGGTGACCGGCTCGCCGGGCTCGGGCAGGCTGCCCGGCTCCGGTTCCTTCTTGCGGCCCATGCCGGACAGCACCCGCAGGGTGATGGTGCCCTCGGCGGGCTCGACCGCGACGATCTCGGCCTTCTGCGTCGACGGGCCGTGCACCCGGTGCACCTCCCGGCCGAGGTCCGCGTGCGGGCGGTCGGCGGTGCGCAGGGTGAGCAGCGGGCGGGGCTTGGGGGAGCGGCCGGTGGTGTCCCAGTCCGGTACCACCGCGGTCACCACCCCGCTGAACGCCTCGCCGGACAGCCGGTGTTCGGCCATCGCCAGCGGGTCGTCCAGCGCCTCCTGGACGTCGAGGCGGGCCTGCTCGCGCTCGCGCTGGGCGAGCTTGCGGGCGGCGGTGACGGCGTCGTCCTGCCGGGGCTGCGGGGGCTCGCCGGCCGCGAGGCGGTCCCGGTGGCCGGTGTAGGACCAGCGGTCGCCGGTCCAGCGCTCCTCCAGGTGGCCGGCCGGCGGCAGGGCGCGCAGCAGGTCCAGGCCCCGCCAGACGTCCCGCCAGGTGGGCAGCAGGACGGCGGTCAGCACCTCCGTCAGCTGGTCGACCGCCGAGCGGACGGCCGCCCGGGCGCGCTCAGCGGCGGCCTCGTCCCGCTGCTCGGCGCTGTGTCGTAGGGCAGTGGTGGCGGTGTCGTAGCGGGCGATCGCCGGGGCGAGCACGAACTCGTCGAAGCGCGGGTCGGTGGCCGGACCGGCCGGCGGGTGCAGCAGCTGGCCGTGCTCGTCCCGGCCGCTCTCGGCCAGCTCGGCCGCCCGCGCACCGGTCAGCCCCGGCGGCGGGTCGTGCCAGGCCAGCCGGGCGGCCAGGTGCTGGTCCTCCAGGTGGCTCTGTCCGGTGGCCCAGTGCCGGGCGAGCAGGCCGGTCATCGGCAGCAGCAGGCTGGAGCCGGGCACCTGGGCGCGGTCGGTCAGATGGGTCAGCCAGCGGCCGAGCAGCGGCACCCGCAGCGGCGCCGGGTAGGGGCCGGGCTCGGCGTCCTCGACGGTGCGGCGGAACCGGGTGGAGCGGCCGATCAGGGCGAGGTGGTGCACGCCGGCGCCGTTGGGCACGATCAGCTGCGGCGCGTCGGAGCACAGCTCGCGGAATACCTGGGTCTTCTCGCCGGTCTCCGGGTCCTTCTCGGAGCCCTCGATCTGCTCGACGTCGTCGGCGAAGGACTCCAGGTACGGCAGCAGGTCGGCGGCCAGCTCGGCCAGGAAGTCGAAGCGCAGGGTGCGGTTGAGTGGCTGCGGCACCAGGTGCAGCCGGGGCGCGTCCCGGTCGGTGCCCAGCATCACGGCCAGCGGCGCACCGGACTCACCGGCGGCGGTCAGCGGGATCAGCACCATCGGGCGCTCGGACAGGTGCCGATGCCGGACGGTGGCCAGCGGTTCGGCCCGCCCACTGCGGACGGCCTCCAGCCGGGCGAGGGTGGTCAACAAGCTCATGCGCCCGTGCACCTCTCGACGATTCGCTCTCCCCCAGCCTTCGGCCGGGGGTACCCCCATCGCTCGCTCATGCGCCCACACCCAGTGCTTCCGCGCGCAGGGCGGCCGCGTAGGCCAGGCGCTCGGCCGCGTCGTCCACGGCGTCGTCGCCGTCGTCCGTGCCGCCGCTGTCCGTGCCGCCGCCGTTCGAGCCGCCGCCGTTCGAGCCGGAGGCGGCGGCCAGTGCCTCGGTGACCGTGCGGATGCTGCCCAGCTCGCCGCGCACGCCCCGGCCGAGCTGCTCGACCCGGTCGCCGCAGCGGGCCTGGGCACGGCAGTGGAAGCCGAGTTCGCAGGAGGAGAGGCAGTCCGGGCTGTACGCGGCGGGCACCGACTCGACCGCGGCGGTCAGCTGCTCGGAGGTCCGGGCCGGGGCGCCGTTCCGGTCGGCGGCCAGGTCGAAGTCGGTGCCCGGTGGCAGGGTGTCCAGCAACCGGTCGATGCCGGTCATCCGGCTCAGCTGGCGGCGGGTGACGGCCAGCTCGCGGCGGACGTCGACGGCGACCGCGGTCGGCCGGTTGCCGAAGTCCTTCGGGCAGACCAGCAGCACGCTGGTGCGGGGGCTGCCCGGCAGCCGCTGCTCGGTGTACGGGTCGTCGGTCGGCGCCTGCCCGGCGGCCGTGGCGGCGGTCCGCTGGAGCGCCAGCACGTACACGGCGGCCTGGCGGGCGGCGGCGCCGACCTTGGCAGGGTCCGCGCTGCCGTCCAGCACCGGGAAGGACTTGATCTCGACCACCGTGCACCGCCCGCCGTGCACCACCAGCGCGTCCGGCTCCAGATAGGCGGTGCTGCCCGCCACCTCCAGGCGCAGCATCGGGTGGTCCAGCAGCGTCCAGGCCTCCGGCTCGGCGGCGGCCAGGGCCAGCGCCTCGGCCGTCCGGTCGGCGCGGACGGCCGGGCCGGAGCGGTGCAGCAGGTCGGGCACCAGCAGCGGGGCGCGGTCGTCCGCGGGGACGCCGAGGTGGGCGCGCAGCGGCTCCAGCAGCACGGAGTAGTCGTCCGCCTTGAGCCGGGACTCGAAGATCACGCCGCGGGCGATCGCGAACGGGGACTGGCCGAAGGGGGCGGGGCGGCCGAGCCGGGCGGCCAGCGCGGACTTGTCGACCCCGGCCGCGTCCAGCACGGCGCGGCGGTGACAGCCCGGATTGGCGGCGAGCGCGGCGAGGGCGCGGGCGTTCAGACTGCGTTGCGGGGCCGGTCCGCGCAGCTCGGCGAGCCGCAGGGCGAGCGGCTCAGCGGGCCCGCTGAGCGGGACGTTCGTCGAGACGTTCATGGTGCCGTTCAGTGTCGCATCCGGGTCCGACACTGCGGTGCGGACCGGCTGGTTCCGGCCGGTTCCGGCCGGAACCGGCGGGCACCACGGCCCGCGATCGTGGTCGCCGTCCGGGTGGGGGATCATGGAGCCCGGTGCTCAAGGGTGAGACCGACCGTTGACCGCCCCGCTGACCGCCCCGCTGCGAGGAGCCCCCCATGCCCGCCCGAATCGTGCTGGTCCGCCACGGTGAGACCGAGTGGTCGGCCACCGGCCAACACACCGGCCGCACCGACATCCCGCTGACCGAGGAGGGCCGCGCGATGGCCCGGGCGCTCGGCGCCCGGCTCGCCAAGGCCCCCTGGAACGGACTGCCGGACGCGCTCGTCTACACCAGCCCGCTCGGCCGCGCCAAGGAGACCTGCGAACTGGCCGGCTTCGGCGACCGCGCGGTGGAGCGCCCGGAGCTCATGGAGTGGGACTACGGCCAGTACGAGGGCCGCACCGGCGCGGACATCCGGGCCACCGACCACCCCGGCTGGCTGATCTGGCGCGACGGGGTGCCCGGCGGCGAGAAGCTCTCCGAGGTGGCCGCCCGGGTGGACGCCTTCCTCGCCGGCCTCCACGAGGAGCACGGCGTCCCGGATTCGGACACCACGGTCATGCACTGCGCCGATCGGGACGTCGTCCTGTTCGCGCACGGCCACGTGCTGCGCATCCTGACCGCCCGCTGGCTGGGCCTGCCGCCCGAGTTCGCCCAGCGGTTCAAGCTCGGTACGGCGGCGCTGTGCGTGCTGTCCTGGGAGTACGGCGCCCCGGCGGTGGAGGTGTGGAACGACCTGTCCCACCTGGAGGAGCTGAACTCCGGCCACTGACTCCGGCCACTGACTCCGGCCACTGACTCCGGTCGGCGGCCCGGCCGCGGCTGCTCAGGCCGCCGCGGCCTGGTCGTACCCGGCCAGGAAGCAGCGGACCTCGGGCACCGCGGCGTGCCGGCGCAGCCGGCCGGCGGTGTCCGCCAGCATGCTGCGGATCCGGGCCGAGCGGACCTCGCCGAACAGTGCGACGGCGGCCGAGCCGTGGTGCGCCGCCCCCGCCAAGTCCCCCCGGCTGAGCCGGTCGTGGGCCAGCTCGGCGGTGTACAGCACCCGGTTGCGTACGAAGTGCGGCTCCTGCAGCGCTATGGCCAGCGCGGCCTGCTCGCTGGCGCGGTCCCAGTCGCCGAGCGCGGACCAGCACTGCGACTGCAGGCCGACGAACTCCGCCTCGCCGAAGAAGGACATCCACTCCGGGTCGCCCTCGGACGGCCCCCGGTCGAACAGCGCGTACGCCCGGCTGATCGCGCGTTCGCAGGAGGATCGGTCCCGCAGCACGGCCCAGGCGCCGGCCTCGCGCATGACCAGCAGGGCGAGCAGCCGGTCGGAGTCCAACTGCCGGGCGGCGGACTGCCCGGCCTGTGCGGCACGCAGTGCCTCGCGGGGGCGTCCGGCGTCCCGGGCGAGGAAGGCGCTGTTGCAGAAGACGTGCGCCTCCAGGGCGGGGTCCCCGGCCATCCGGGCGGTGGCGAGCGCCTCGGCGTAGAACGAGCGGGCGTCCGCGAGACGGTTCGAGTCGTGTGCCAACCAGCCTACGGAGATGGCGAGTTCACCCGCTCCGGCCTGGAGCCTGCGCTCTGTCTCGGCGGTGTACTCGCCCTCGTTGAGCAGCACGTAGGCGGTGCGCAGCGACTGTCCGGCGAGGTCGTACAGGGCGTCCGCGCCGTGCGCGTCGTCGGCCAGTCTGATCTCCCGGACGGCCTGTTCGACGCCGAGCACCTCGGCGGCGCCGACCTTGCGCGGCGGCGGTACCGGCCCGGGGCGGCCGGGCACCACCGGGTCCAGGTCGAGCAGTGATGGTGCGGTGAACTCCGCACCGGGGACGGCACCGGGGACGGCACCGGGGACGGCGCCGGGGACGGAGCCTTGGCCGTCCGCCGGGCCGAAGCCGGCACCGGCTGCGGGAGCGGCAGCGGCCGGGCGGTCGATGCCGATCACGGTGGCCAGCGCGGTCGAGCCGCCGGCCAGGAACGTACGGCGACGCACGTCGTCGTTCTCCTCGTCGAGATAGGGCGATCCATCGGGCCCCCTGGGCACCGCGCCGGCCCTCGGCCACGGGGGCCCGTCCGGCGCGGCTGGATCCGCGTACGGCGAGGCAGCGTACGGGAGTTGGGTGGAGAGCGGTGAGCGCGGGGAGGGCAGGGGCGGGAACGGCGGGTGGAGCGGGGGCACCCCGGCCGCACCGCCGCTCCCCGCCTGGCGGCGGCGGACGGTGGTGCGGGGGGCGAAGCCGAGGTCGGTGAGCGTGCGGTCCGGCCACATGTGCCGGAAGACCCGCTCGTAGGCGTAGTTGGGGCAGCGGATCTCACCGGACTCGACCCGTCCGACGTAGCGGGCGTCGCAGGACACGTGCTCGCCGATCTCGCGGGCGGCCCGGCGGACGGCCATGGCGAACTCGCCGGGTGAGCGGTCGCCGCGCAGTGCGCGCATCGCGGTGTTGGGGGACGGTCGGTTCGGCTCGGCCGGTGGGGTGGCTGCCATGGCGCCGAGAGTACTCGGAGTCACCGATCGGCCACAGTCGGTTTGCGGGATATATGCCGTCAATATGGGGCAAAGCAGGCGTTCTTGCGGGATATCCGCCATGAAATGCCATGCCTTGCTGTAATGCGCCCCGTGGCCTCGGGTACCACCGCGGCGTTGTCCTGATACGTGGAAGCCCAGGCCGTCCCCCCGGCCCGTCCCCGCCCCGGCGCCCCACCCGCGGGCGACTGGGCTTCCGACCCGACGAGGTACAGGAGGGCCCATGATGGCCACCGGACTGCCGCAGTACCGACCCGTCGTCGGGGGTGTGCTCGCCGGCGCCGCCCCCGCCCTGCTCCCCGACCCCGCCGACGAGCGGTTCCCCGGCCGGGGCCCGGTCGACGGCGGCCGCGGCTCCTGCGGCGGCCTGCGCCGGGACGCCGCCGTCCCTGAGGAGGGCACCCTGGTCGCCGGTTGCGACACCGTGACGGTCGCCTTGCGGCACGGCCTGGAGGCCGTCGACATCCTGCGGCTGCGCCGCGCCTGCGGAGCCGTCCTCCAGAGCCGCAACGGCAGCACCGTCTCCTTCCTCGTCCCGGCCGGCACCTGGGAGACCTGGCACCTGCCCGGCAGCTCCTGTACGGCCGGCGCCCTGGTGCCCGGCGCCACCGACCCGCGCTGGGTGATCCCACCCTCCGGCGCCGGCCGCGCGGCCCGCCCCACCGACGCCTGGGTGCTCCGCTCCGCCCTCTGCGAGGCCGCCTGCACGCTCACCGCGGGCGGCCTCGGCCCGTTCTAGCGGGCGTGCCGCGAGGATTCCGCCGGGCCCGAAACCCTCCGGCCGGATCCCCACAGCACGCCCCTGACCTGTGGGTGTCCCCTCTCGGCGGCGATAATGGCCGCCATGGGACGAAGCAGCAGAGCCGCGCGCACCCCGGAGCCGGAAGCCACCACCGGGCCGGGCGGGCGCACCCACGCCCAGGGCCCGCTCAGCCGTCCCGTCGGCTCCGGCCTGGCCGAACTGCGTCCCGACCGCGACCGTCCCGCCGCCTGGACCCTGCTGATCGACGGTGCCCCGCAGTCCCTGGTCGACCTCGCCGACCCGACCCACCTCGGCTTCGAGTACCAGCGCCGGCTCGGCCACCTGATCGACCTGGCCGCCCCGCCCGGCCGCCCGCTGACCGTCCTGCACCTGGGCGGCGGCGCCCTCACCCTGGCCCGCTACGTGGCGGCCACCCGGCCGCGCTCCCGCCAGCAGGTCGCCGAGATCGACACCGAGCTCACCGAACTCGTCCGCGCCGAGCTCCCGTTGGAGCGCGGCTGGCAGATCAAGGTGCGCGGCGCGGACGCCCGCAGCGTGCTGGAGCGCACCCCCGAGGCCAGCGTCGACCTGGTCATCACCGACGTCTTCTCCGGCGCCCGCACCCCGGCCCACTGCACCACCGTCGAGTTCGCCACGCTCGCCGCCCGCGCCCTCGTCCCCGGGGGCTGGTACACCGCCAACATCGCCGACGGCGCCGCCCTGCCCTTCGCCCGTTCCCAGGTCGCCACCCTCGCCGCGGTCTTCCCCGAACTCTGCCTGGTCGCCGACCCCGCCGTCCTGCGTGGCAAGCGCTTCGGCAACCTCATCCTCGCCGCCGCCCACACCCCCCTGCCCGTCCCCGACCTCACCCGCCGCGTCGCCTCCGACTCCTCCCACGGCCGCGTCGAACACGGCCGCGCCCTCAGCGACTTCACCGCGGGGGCCGTTCCCGCCACGGACGCCACCGCCGCGCCGTCCCCGGCCCCGCCGCCGGGCGTCTTCCGCTGACGGCCGCGCTCGCCGCGGCCCGCCTCGGCGCGGTAAATCCGTTTGAGGGCGACCGAGTTACGCCGGACAATGGCCCTGTTGCCCGACCGCCCTGTTGCCCTGCCGCCCTGTCCTGCCGCCGACCCGAGGGGGCGCCATGCTCATACGACCCGCCCGCTCGGACGAGGCCGAGCTGCTCACCGGCATCGCCCTGCGAGCCAAGGCGTACTGGGGCTACGACGAGGCGTTCATGGCCGCCTGCCGGGAGGAGCTGACCGTGGACGCCGCCGTGATCGAGCGGGCGTCGACGTTCACGGTGGTGGCCGAGGACGACGGCCGGGTGCGGGGGTTCGCCGTACTGGCCGCCGCTCCGCCGTCCGGGGAGCTGGCCATGCTCTTCGTCGAGCCCGACCGGATCGGCCGCGGCATCGGCCGGGCGCTGTTCCGGCACGTCCGAGACGTTGCCCGGGCTCGCGGCCTGCGCCGCCTCATCATCGACTCCGACCCGCACGCCGAGCCGTTCTACCTGGCGATGGGTGCCACCCGCATCGGCAGCACGCCGTCCCTCTCGATCCCCGGGCGTGAACTCCCGCTGATGGAACTGGAGCTGAACCCCGGGGTCTAGGCCGTGTCTTGGGCCGTGTCTTGCGCTGTGTTCTGGGTCGTTTCCTGGGCTGCGCCCCGGACCGTGTCGCGGGTCGCGTCGTGAGCCGTTCAGTGCCCGCGCGGCAGTCCGCGGTGCTTGCACATGGCCGCGCCGGTGAGCAGCAGTCCGGCGGCGATGGGGGCGAGCACCGCGGTGGCCGTCGCGGAGCCGTCGGCCACGGCCGTTACGGCCGCCGTGTCGGCGAGGGCGAGCGCCTCGGGCGTCTCGCTGTCCGTCGGTGCGGCGGGCGGCGAGGAGGGGGCCGCGACGCCTGCCGCACCGACGGGTTCCACCGTGCTCAGTCCTTCAAGGGCCGTGGCCTCCCGCACCGCGGGAGTCTCCGCCGTCTCGGGCCGTGGCCGGGGCGCCTGCCGGGGAGCGCGCGGCTGGGGCGCGGTGGGCGGTTCGGCGGGCTCGTCCTCGCGGGAGGTGCGGGTCTCGGCCGGGCGGGCCCGGGTGGGGGCGGCGTCGAGCAGTCCGGAGGCGAGCGCGAAGGCGTCGGGGACGGCGGCGCGCTGCCCGGGCAGGGGGAGCCCGCCGGCCCGGATGCGCTCCTGGAGTACGCCACCGACCCCGCTGGTGGTCGCGTACAGCGGCGCGTCGCTGGTCGGTTCCCCGACGCGCCCGGGGGAGTGGGCGGCTTCCGGGGCCGTCGGCCGCCCCGGTTCCGGGGGGCGGGCGGCTGACTGCCCGTCGAGTGCGGGGACGCCGTGTACGGCTCGGCGGACGGCGGGCTGGGCCTGCCCGGGCAGCGGCTCGGCGGAGGCCGCGTACACGCCGGGTGCGCCGACGCCCCAGAGCTGTGCGAGCAGGGCCCCTCCGACGGCGACGGTGCGCGGGTGGGGCAGCCACCGGGCGAGCGCCCGCCGCGCTCCGGCGACGCCGCGCCGGGCGGGTTCCTGGGGCTTGGTCGCGTGATTGGCTCGCACGTGAGTTGAGAACGAGCGGACGGCCGGTGAGGTCACGCTCGCCGTCACGGACAGTCATCGCGCACGTGGCCCCGGGGCGGTCCGCCCGGGGGCCACCGACCGCGCGGCGGTCAGGAGTTGGGACGCAGGGTCCAGGTGACCGTCATCACACCGGTGACGGCGCCGTCGGCGCGGGTGATCTCGACGGTGACGGGGAACTCGGGGCGGCCGCCGGCATCCAGCTCGGCGACGACCTCGGTGGCCGGGCGGCCGAGCACGGCGGTGGCGGTGACCTCGCCCATGGCGAGCTTCTTGTACGCGATCTCGGCGTTCACGGCGAGCGGCACGGCCCGGGACAGCTGGTCCCCGAAGGCGGCGAGCACGATGCAGCCGCTGGCGGACTCGGCGAGCGTGAACATCGCGCCGGCGTGCGGGCCGCCGACGTGGTTGTGGTACGCGGGCTGGTCGGGCAGCCGGAGCACGGCGCGCTCCGGGGTGGTCTCCAGGTACTCGAGCTTCAGGGTGTGCGCCATCGGCACGGTGGCGTCGAGCATCTGGCCGATCGAAGGAGTGGTCATGACGACGATGTTACTAGCCGGTAGATTCTCGCGGCAGGGGCCGGTCGGAAAAGCCGACCGGAAAAGCCGGACCGGCGTGCACAACTGAGGCAACGCGAAAACGCCCGAGGGGCCGACCTCTTGAAGAGATCGGCCCCTCGGGCTCTGGGGTGAGTGACGGGACTCGAACCCGCGGCCACCTGGACCACAACCAGGTGCTCTACCAACTGAGCTACACCCACCATCTGTCCGGCTCGTTCCCGCTCTCGCGTTCCCGTTCCGACAGGAAGAACTCTACAGGATCCGAGAGGGTGCTCGCGCCAGGGTTTCGTTCCGGCGGACGCGGGCACCCCCTCCGCCCTTCCGAGGGCCGTCCGGGCGCCCCCGCCGCGCCGGTCGCGCCGGGGGCTCGCCGGGTCAGCCTGCCGGGGCCTGGTACTTCTCGGCGATGGCGCGGGCGGTCTCGGCGTCCGGACCGGGCTGCGGCACGAACACCGCCTCGCGGTAGTACCGCAGTTCGTCGATGCTCTCGCGGATGTCGGCGAGCGCCCGGTGGTTCCCACCCTTCTGCGGGCTGTTGTAGTACGCCTTGGGGTACCAGCGGCGGGCCAGCTCCTTGATCGAGGAGACGTCCACGATCCGGTAGTGCAGGTGCTTCTCCAGGGCCGGCATGTCCCGGGCCAGGAAGCCGCGGTCGGTGGCCACCGAGTTGCCGCACAGCGGCGTCTTCCCGGCCTCCGGCACGTGCTGGCGCACGTACGCGAGGACGAGCTCCTCGGCCTCGGCCAGGGTCACGCCCTGCTCCAGCTCCTCCAGCAGGCCGGAGGAGGTGTGCATCTCGCGCACCACCTCGGGCATGTTCGCCAGCGCCTCCGCCGGCGGGCGGATGATGACGTCCACGCCCTCGCCGAGGATGTTCAGCTCGGAGTCCGTCACCAACACCGCGACCTCGACCAGGGCGTCCCGGTCGAGGTCGAGGCCGGTCATTTCACAGTCGATCCATACCAAACGGTCATTCACACAACTCACCCTACGGCGCGATCACGCGCCGCGGGCACCGGTGGAGCCGAGAGGGGTGCCGGAGCGACGCCCTCGGCCTGGTGCTCCTCCGCCCCGCCGTGCGGCCCGCGGCCCTCCGGGTGCTCGCCCTCCCGGCCGGTGCGGACCGCATGCCCGTCCCGTCCGGGACGGGCCTCGCGCGCCGCCCGTCCGCCGTCCGCCGCCCCGGCCCGGCCCGCCTGGGTGCGGACCTGTGGCGCCCGGGCCTGCCGGCCCCGGAGCTCGCCCGCCCCGGCCGCCGGCTGCCCGGCGGCGGCCGGCACCCGGCCGCCCGGCACACCGTGCGCGCGACCGCCCGCACCCGGCTCGTCGCCGGGCCGCTCGACCGCGCTTCGGTGCCCCTGGCCCTGGCCGCGCGCCCCCGGCTGGGGGTGGCCGTCCTCGGCCGCCGCGTGCTCGGCGGTGCGCGACGGACGCCCCGCACCCGGCCCGGCCTGCGGCGGCACCAGCGGCGGCCGCACCGGACCGCGCGCCGCACCCTGCTGCCCGGGGTGCGGCTGCTGCGCGGCCTGCTGGTGCGGGTACGGCTGGCCCGCGCGGGCGTGGAAACCCTGGGCGGCCGGCGTCCCGGCCTGCCCCGGACCGTACGGACCGGCATGGCCGTGCGGCACCGGCTGGCCGTGTGCCCCCGCCTGGCCGACCGGCACCTGCGCCCCGGGCCCCGCCGGGAACGGGTGGGCCGGCTGCGCACCGGGCGCCGCCCCGCCGAACAGCGCCCCGCCCGCCGAGGCGGCCGCGGTGGCCGCCGGGTGCGGCAGTGCGCCGGGCAGCCGCAGGTCGCCGCCGAGCGCCCCGGCCGTGGCGGGCGACTGCTGCCCGGGCCGACGGGCCCGGTAGCTGGTCCGGTACGCGGCCGGCGAGACCCCGAGCTGACGGCGGAAGTGCCCGCGCAGTGCCACCGGCGAACGGAACCCGCACCGGCGCGCGACGTCGTCCACCGACAGCTCCGAGGTCTCCAGCAGCCGCTGGGCCTGGAGCACCCGTTGGGTGATCAGCCACTGCAGCGGCGCACTGCCGGTGAGCGTGCGGAAACGGCGGTCGAAGGTGCGGCGGCTCATGTATGCGCGGGCGGCCAGCACCTCGACGTCGAACTGCTGGTTGAGGTTCTCCAGCGCCCAGGTGACCACCTCGGCCAGCGGGTCGTTGCCGATCTCCTCCGGTAAAGACTGATCGATGTACTGGGCCTGTCCTCCGCCACTGCGGCGGCTGGGCACCACCAGTCGGCGGGCCAGCGCGTTGGCCGCCTCGGCGCCGTGGTCGCTGCGCACCACGTGCAGGCACAGGTCGATCCCGGCGGCGGTGCCGGCCGAGGTGAGCACGTCGCCGTCGTCCACGAAGAGCTCGCGCGGGTCGACGTGCACCCGGGGGTAGCGCTTGGCCAGGGTCGGCGCGTACATCCAGTGGGTGGTCGCCGGGCGGCCGTCCAGCAGGCCGGCGGCGGCGAGCACGAAGGCGCCGGTGCACAGGCCGATGATCCGCGCGCCCTCGTGGTGGGCCTTGCGCAGGGCGGTGATCGCCTCGACCGGCGGGGGCTGGGAGATCGAGCGCCAGGCCGGTACGACGATCGTGCCGGCCCGGGCGAGGGCCTCCAGGCCGTACGGCGCGGAGAGGGTCAGGCCGCCGGTGGTCGCGAGCGGGCCCTCCTCCCCGGCGCAGACCAGCAGTCGGTAGCGGGGGACCCCGGCGTCCTGGCGGTCCACGCCGAAGACGGAGAGCGGGATGGAGCTCTCGAAGATCGGGGCGCCGCCGAAGATCAGCACCGCGACGGTCTCCCTGCGGCGTCGGCCGGACAGCTTGCGCGGGGCGCCGGCCGTCAGCGGGCCCACCGGGGAGCCGTTGGCGCCCGGTCCGCCGCCGTGGCCCAGCGGGCCGTGGCCGGGGGCGGTGCCCAGAGCCAGGCCGCCGAGCGGGCCGCCGACGCCGTTCGCGCCCGGGGTCGAGCCGCCGGCGGGGTAGGCCGGGTGGCCGTTGTAGCCGGAGTACTCGCCGGTGAAGGGCTGGGCGGGGCTGCCGTAGGACTGCGGCGGGCTGACGGGGCCTCGGCTGACGGGTTGTCCGCCGTAGATCGGGCTACCGCCCTGGGGCGACTGGACCCCGTAGGGGGCCGGTCCGCCGTGGGACTGGCCGCCGTGGCCACCGTGGGCTTGGCCGCCGTACGCCGGACCGCAGTGCTCGGCCGGGGCGGGGCCGGCGGCGGACGGCGCCGGGGGATAGGGGGAGTGCGAGGCGGGGCCCGAGATGCTCGGGGTGCCGGAGGTACGGGTGGTGGCGGCGGTCGCGGAGGTGCCGGTGCTTCTCGCGGGCCGACCCGCGGTGCCGGTCGGCGCCTGGCCGCTGTCAGGACCCGCGTCGCTCCTGCTCACCCTGCTCAAGGCGCTCAAGCCCCCTCGGTGGTGTGGTGTGGGTGGTGCGGCACTGCTAGCCAAGATCGAAATCTATCGGGTGGACCATTGCCGTTGTGACAAGTTCACCATCCGACGCTATGTCGACATGGCAATTTGGCGTGATGCATTCGATCACGAAGCGTGGCACCCGTCGACCCTTCTGGGAAGAGGGCCGGGGCAACGGTGGCTGGTTGTCGCGGGGCGGTTCCTGGGGCGTCAGGCTTCCGGGCACTCGGCCGGCGGGTCTGGGCTGCGGATTTGCCGAAGGGGGAGAGAGCGGCGCGAAATTGACTGAAAATCGGCGGTGCACGTGAGGGCGCACGTGCGCAGGCCGTGCGCCTCCCAGGCTTCATCCGGCCAGTGTCGGGGCGGTCGAACCGGGGCCGGGGTGGCCGGGCTACGGTCCTGCAATGAACACCAACAGCCGGCTCGAACAGGCCAACGACAATGCAGCCGCTTTCTGGCTCGCCCAAGCCGGCGCGCACGGCTGGCAGTCCCGCGTCCAACCGGAGCTGACGGCGGTCCGCTGTGCGCGCACCCCGGACGACTCGCAGCGTTTCGTGGTTACCCGTCCGTACGCCGAACCCGGCGTTGTGGAAAAGGAGTTGGCGGAGCTCCTGGACGAGTGGGAGACCATCCGTTTCACCCTGGAGGACCCGTACGGCGGGCTCGACCTGTCCCGCTTCGGGGCCACCCGGATGCCGATCATGCCGGTGATGGCGCGTGAGCCCGGTCCGGTGGAGGGCGTGCCGACCGAGCTGCCCGCCGTCTCCCCGGCGCGCGGCGGCGGCTCCCTGCCGGTGGATGAGGCGTTGGACGGCGACACCTTCGCGCAGGTCGAGCGGGTCATCGTGGACGGCTTCCCGCTGCCCGCCCGTCAGCCCTGGACCCGCAACGAGGCGCTCCCGGAGCAGTTGTTGCGCCAACCCGGCTGCCGGGCCTGGCTGGGCCGGGTCGACGGCGCCCCGGCGGGTGCCTGCCTCAGTTACGACGACGGCCGGGCCACCGGGGTGTACTGGGTCGCCACCCTGCCTGACCAGCGCGGCCAGGGGGTGGCCCGCGCCGTGCTGCGGACCGCCCTGGCCCACGCGCACCCGGACCGTCCGGCCACCCTGGTCGCCACCTCGGTCGGCGAACCGCTCTACCGCACCCTCGGGTTCACCGAACTGGCTCCGACCTGCTGGTGGACCCGTACCTCGCTGGGCGGCTGACCAGGGCCTTCGACGCGGGGCGCGGCGGTGCGGTGCGGTGCGGTGCGGTGCGGCGGTGCGGTGTCCGGTTTCGAACGGGGCCCTTTGTGTGAGCGGAACCCGGCCTCGGTGCTACTGGGCGGCCGCCGCCGCGACCGTGGCCGTGACCGGCGCCGAGGCGAAGACGGTCTGGGCGGGTGCGGCGCCGTCGACCGCCGCGCGAGTGTCATCGACCGCCGCACGAAGGGGCGTTGGGCGCACCATCGGAACGGCCCGACCGCCCTCCGCGCCCGGTTCCACCCCGGCGCCCGGCCCCGCGCCCGGTCCTGCGCCCGCCCCGATCCTGGACTCCGCCTGCACTCCCGCGCCCGGGCGGCCGTCGGCGATGACGGCAAACTCACCTGATCGGTTTCGGACACCGGCCCCTGTTCCCGAGCCCGAGGTGCTGACCGTCCCGGCGTTCACGGCAACGGGCGCACTGGGGCCCTCCGGGGCGGTCCCCGTCGGGTGTGCGCCGGACCGCGCGCCGAGCAGCGCCGTCGCGCGCGCCGGGCCCCGCACAGCGGCCCCGACGGCCTGCCGGCGCACCGGCCCGCCGACCTGGACGCCCGACCGAGTTTCCGAGCGGGCGTCCGCTCGGACCTCCGAGCGGACGTTCGGCCGGGTGTCCGAGTGGGCGTCCGGGCGGGCCGAGGGCGCGTTGCGCGCCGCCAGCACGAGGCCGACAGCCTCCGGCAGACCGGCCGCCTTCAGCGTCGGCCGGTAGCCGCTCTCCGCCCACGGCCGGTCGTGGTGCAGCCAGACGCTGCGCAGCCCGGCCAGTTCGGCGCCGGCGATGTCGGCGGGCGCGTGGTCCCCGACCATCCAGGTGTGCGCCGTCCAGTCCCCGGTCGGCCGGACGCCGCACCGCTGGGCGGCTATCTCGAAGATCAGCGGATCCGGCTTGACACAGTCGGCCTCCTCCGAGATCACCCAGCCGTCGACCAGAGGCCCCAGCCCGGTCCGCCGGATCTTCTCCAACTGCGGCCGGGTGCCGCCGTTGGAGACGATCCCGAGTGTCCACCCCGCCGCCCTTGCCGCCCGCAGTGCCTCGATGTTCCGGGGCGGGCAGTGGATGTGCGAGTTGATGCCGCGTCGGAAGTGCGCGAGCAGGAACTCGACGGAGGCGTCCAAGCCGTAGCGGCGCCGGACGGCGGACAGTACGGTGCTGCGCGGCACGTAGCCGCCCCCGTCGAGGGTGACGAACCAGTCGAGGTCGCCGGGCGGCAGGTGGTGTTCGGACAGGAAGTCCTGCGCCCAGGCCCGGAAGGCGGCGTCCCGGGGTAGTAGCGTGTTGTCGAGGTCGAACAGGAGCAGGGCCATGTCGAGCATGGTGCCAGCGCCCGTGCCTATGCACTTGGCAAATGCCAGACCGCGTCGCGAAGCCGTACGAAGTGGCCGAAACGGGCCTGGCACGTGATGGACGGAGGGCGTCCGGACGGGTCGACGGGGCCGGTTTGGGCTCCTGGGGCGTAACGGTTCGCGACATCCCGCAACGGATCGTCGCCAATCCATGACAGTCCGGTCACGGTGTCCGGTGGGCCTGTTGCGCCTTCCGGTCCGCTCAGTCAAGCTCCAGGGAACCTCTTTTCCGGAGGGGCGCGATCGCCTGCGGGCAGGGCGCACTGTTTCGGCGTGCGCATCCCCCTTTCGCGGGAACAACATCGTTCCAGGGCTTCGCCGCTGGGCTGGGCCCCATGCCCGTCGTACTCTGAAAGGAACAGGTCACATACGGTGCTGCTCGGCGTAGATCGACGTCATCCCGTTGGCGGGCCTGCCACCCGGGCAGCGTTGTCCTCTCCTGTCGGCCCCTCTCCCTTGAAGAGCCGTGAGCCATGGCTGTTTCTGAGCCTTCCCGACCGGTCGAACCCGATGCGCCCCGCAGTGCGGGCGCAGGGCCCGGGGGAGACGGCGCCCGCACGAACCTCGACCCGGTCGACGGGCGCCGAGACGAGCGCGCCGACGGAGGCGCGGACGGGCGCGCCGAAGGGCGCCTCGAAGGGGGCCTGGGTGAGGGCGCCGAAGACCATGGCGACGACGGTGCCGGTGGCCGTGCCGAGGGGCCTGCCGGCCCACATGTCGAGCGCGCCGAGCGCGCTGAGCCGGCTGAGTCCGCCGGCCACCTGCCGAGCGACGCCCGGGAGGCTTCGGACGCCCCGGACCGCGTTCCGGCCGATGCACCCGGCGACGAGGTCCGGCCCGCAGTCGCGAGCGCTGAGCGGGGTGAACCCCGAGGCCTCGCGCGCGCTCTGCGCAGACTCACCCGCCGTGGCAGCCTCGCCCGGCGAGACCGCCCGGGGCCCCGCCAGCGCCGTGGCGAGCCCCCGCGTGGTCCTGTGGAGCCCCCGGTGACGGGCCGCCCCGGACCGGGC
The DNA here is from genome assembly GCF_043201815.1 of Kitasatospora sp. NPDC048296. NCBI lineage: Bacteria > Bacillati > Actinomycetota > Actinomycetes > Kitasatosporales > Streptomycetaceae > Kitasatospora > Kitasatospora sp. NPDC048296. The sequence continues at coordinate 20,387 of NZ_JBICZB010000067.1, read as the reverse complement.
GCCGAGCGTCCGGAGACGGTTCCCGGCGCCACCGGCGGGCACACCGAGCCGTCGGCACAGGAAGCGCCCGGACGCTCCCTGGACCCGGTGTTCCAGCACGGTGTCGTGGTCGGTTTCGACGGCTCGCTGTCGAGCGAGCGGGCCCTCGCCTACGCGGTCGGTATGGCCCGCCGATCGCAATGCGGCCTGGTGATCGTGCATGTCGCCAACCGCCTGCCGGCCACGGTTTGGGCGGGCTGCGAGCCGCCCGTCTTCGTCGATCTCCCCGACCACCGGACCGAGGTCCTCGGCCTGGAGCTCGCCTGCGCGGACTTCCTCACCGGGGTGCCGTGGATCCTGATCGAGCGGGGCGGCGACATCTGCCACGAGATCGAGGAGGTCGGCCGCGAGTACGCCGCCGACGCGATCGTCGTCGGCACGACGCACGGCCTGCTCGGCAAGCTCTTCGGCTCGGTCTCCGGACGGCTGGCGCGGCGGGCCAACCGCCCGGTGATCGTGATCCCTTGAGGACTTCCCGAGGAGCCCTGCGGAGCCGCTACAGACCCCCGCGCGGACTTTCGCGGGCTCTCGCGGACGTTCTCCCCTTCTCGCCTTTGCGGGTCGTCGCCTGATACCCCCTGATGCCTCCTCCACCATCGGCCACTCCTCAACACCATTTGCGGAGCGGTGTGTTGGCCCGGTGGACTCGGCTCAGGAGGTGACCATCAGGAAGTGATCGTCACGACGTGACGCCGAGCTCCCGGGCGATGAGCATGCGCTGAACCTCAGACGTGCCCTCCCCGATCTCGAGAATCTTGCAGTCGCGCCAGAAGCGGGCGACCGGGAACTCGTTCATGAAGCCGTACCCGCCGTGGATCTGGGTCGCCTCGCGGGCGTTGTCGACGGCAGCCTCGGACGAGTACAGCTTCGCGATCGCGGCCTCCTTCTTGAACGGTTCGCCGTGCAGCAGCCGGGAGGCGGCGTCCCGCCAGGCCAGGCGGGAGGTGTGGGCGCGCAGCTCCATGTCGGCAAGCTTGAACTGGATGGCCTGGTTGGCGCCGATCGGCCGGCCGAAGGCCCGGCGCTCGCCGGCGTACTTGACGGACTCGTCCACGCACCCCTGGGCCAGGCCGGTGGCCAGGGCCGCGATCGCGATGCGGCCCTCGTCGAGGATCCGCAGGAACTGGGCGTAACCTCGGCCACGCTCGCCCAGCAGGTTGGCCGCGGGGACGCGGCAGTCGGTAAAGGACAATTCGCGGGTGTCGGATGCGTTCCACCCGACCTTCGAGTACTTCTTCGAGACCTGGAACCCCGGGGTCCCGGTGGGCACGATGATGGAGGAGATCTCCCGTACAGGCGAGCGGAATTCGCCCTCTTCACTCGAACGAGCGAGCGGTTCGGTGAGCGCGGTGACGGTGACCAGTCCGGTGATGTCGGTGCCGGAGTTGGTGATGAAGCACTTGGTCCCGTTGATGACCCACTCGTCGGTGGTCTCGTCGTACCGCGCGGTCGTGCGGGTGGCGCCGGCGTCCGACCCGCCCTCCGGCTCGGTGAGGCCGAAGGCGCCGAGGAGCTCGCCGGAGGTCAGCCGGGGCAGCCACTCGCGCTTCTGCTCCTCGGTGCCGAACCGGTAGATCGGCATCGCGCCGAGCGAGACGGCGGCCTCCAGGGTGATCGCGACCGAGGAGTCGACGCGGGCGAGTTCCTCCAGCGCGAGGCCGAGCGCGAAGTAGTCGCCGCCCATGCCGCCGTACTCCTCCGGGAAGGGCAGGCCGAACAGGCCCATCCGCCCCATCTCCCGGACGATCTCGTAGGGGAACTCCTCCCGCTCGTAGAACTCGCCGATCTTCGGCGCCACCACGTCCTGGGCGAACTCGGCGACGGTGCGCCGCAGTTCCTCGTACTCGCTGCTGAGCCGGTGGTCGAGCATCTGATCCTCCTGGTGCCCGGCCGGGGTGGCCGCGGGCGTGAACGGGATGACCGCCGCCCGTCTGATGGTGTGACGGTCGCACGGTGTGGTTGAGGGATGAACGTGGTCCGTGGGGGGCGCCGGCCGGGCCGAACGGGCGGCCGGTGCCCGTCGATCGGGCCGGGCGGGTCAGCCCCGGGCGGCGCCGAGCAGCGCCTGGACGGTGCGGGACGGGCTCGGGCGGCCGAGGCGCTCGGCCATCCAGCCGCTGGTCGCGACCAGCGCGCGCAGGTCGACGCCGGTCCGGATGCCGAGCCCGTGCAGCATCCACACCAGGTCCTCGGTGGCCAGGTTGCCGGTGGCGCTCTTCGCGTACGGGCAGCCGCCCAGGCCGCCGGCCGAGGCGTCCACCGTGGTGACGCCCTCGCGCAGCGCCGCCAGGGTGTTGCTGAGCGCCTGGCCGTAGGTGTCGTGGAAGTGCACGGCGAGCCGGTCGGCCGTCACGCCGGCCTTCGCGAAGCCGGTCAGCAGGGCGCTGACCTGCCCGGGGGTGGCCACGCCGATGGTGTCGCCGAGGCTCAGCTCCGCGCAGCCCATCTCCAGCAGCTGCACGCCGTACCGGACCACCTGCTCGACCGGGACGGGCCCCTCCCAGGGGTCGCCGAAGCACATCGAGAGGTAGCCGCGGACCGCGACCCCGGCCTCGGCGGCCCCGGTCACGACCGGGCGGAACATCGCCATGGCCTCGTCCGCCGAGCGGTTGAGGTTGCGCCGGGCGAAGGTCTCGGTGGCGCTGGCGAAGACCGCGATGTCGGCGGAGTGGTGGGCGAGCGCCCGGTCGAGGCCGCGCTCGTTGGGCACCAGCACCGGCAGCCGCAGGCCGGGGTGACGCTCCGGCAGGTCGGCGAGCCGGGGCATCAGCTCCTCGGCGTCGGCGAGCTGGGGTACCCATTTCGGGTGAACGAAGCTGGTGGCCTCGACGGTCCGCAGCCCCGCGGCCGCGAGCCGGGCGATGAACTCCGCCTTGACCTCGACGGGCACCAGCGAGCTCTCGTTCTGCAGGCCGTCGCGCGGGCCGACCTCGTGGATCCGGACCTCCTCGGGCAGGCCGGGGGCTCGGACCGGGTCGGGCAGGCCCAGGTCGAGGGCGTCGGGGTCGTGGGCGACGGACTCCTGGGTGGTCACGACAGCACCTCCGCGGGCTCGGCGGCCTCCTCGGCCGGGGTGACCACGACCAGCAGGTCCTCCATCGCGACGGTGGCGCCGGCGGCGGCCCGCAGCTCGGCCACCACGCCGTCGTGCGGGGCGGCGATCACGTGTTCCATCTTCATGGCCTCCAGCACGAGCAGGGGCTGGCCCTTGCGGACGGTCTCGCCCGCCGTGGTCTTCACGACGGTGACGGTGCCGGGCATCGGGGCGGTCAGGGCGCCGTGGTGCGCGCCGGCCCCGGCGGCGCTCTCGACGGCCGGGTCGTAGGCGTGCAGCGGCCAGGCGTCGCCCTCGATGCCGAGCCAGGTCACCGGTCCGGCCGCCAGGCCGGGGGTGGTGTCGGTGGCCAGCGCGAAGGCGGTCTGCAGGCCGTCGACGGTCAGGTGCAGCCGCTCGCCGGCCAGGGTGGCGCGGGCGCGGTGGACAGGCCCGGCGTCGAGTCGGAGCTCCACCTCGCGGGTGAGCCCGGCGGAATTGTCAGTGGCGTCGGCTACGTTGCCCGCAGTGATCGAACGGATGCGCACCGACACCGGGTCCTGGCCGAGGGCACGGAGTCGGTGGGTGGTCCAGGCGGGGGCGCCGCCCAGGCGCCAGCCGGAGGGAAGGGAGAACGGGTCGGTCCAGCCGCCGGGGTCGGCGGCCGGGGTGAGTTCCAGGTGCCGTGCCAGCGCAGCCGCGTAGTAGAGGAGGTGGGCCGGTGTCGGCGGTTCGGCCGTTGGGGCGTCGGTTCCGTCTACGGGGCGGGTGGCGTCCGCGGCCCCGGTCGTGGCGGTCGCGTTCGACGGGACCGCGTTCGACGGGGAGTACGGCGCGGCCAGCAGGGCCGGCTGCTGCTGGGCCGTCTGTTCCACCAGGCCGGTGTCCAGTCGGCCGGCGACGACGTCGGGGTGGGCGAGCAGTCGGCGCAGGAAGCCGGTGTTGGTGGTGACACCCAGGATGCGGGTGTCGGCCAGCGCGGCGCGGAGCCGGCGCAGCGCGGTCGGGCGGTCGGGCCCGTACGCGATGACCTTGGCGAGCATGGGGTCGTAGGCGCTGGTGACGACGGTTCCGGGGGCGACCCCGGAGTCGACGCGGATGCCCTCGCCCCGGGGCTCGTCCAGGGTGAGGATGCGGCCGCCGGTGGGCAGGAAGTCGCGCTCCGGGTCCTCGGCGCAGATCCGGGCCTCGATGGCGTGGCCCAGGAAGGAGATGTCGGACTGGGTGAAAGTGAGCGGTTCGCCGGCTGCGACGCGCAGCTGCCACTCGACCAGGTCGAGTCGGGCTGAGTCGGGGCCGACGGCGACGGCGAGTTCGGTGACGGGGTGTTCCACCTGGAGACGGGTGTTCATCTCCATGAAGAAGAAGTCCCGCACCCCCTCAGCGGCGGAGGCGGGGGCGTCAGGGTCGATGCCGGGGACGATGAACTCCACGGTGCCGGCCCCGGTGTAGCCGCAGGACTCCGCGGCGCGGACGGCCGCGGTGCCCATCGCGGCGCGGGTCTCGGCATTGAGGAGAACGGAGGGAGCCTCTTCGATCAGCTTCTGGTGGCGGCGCTGCAGGCTGCACTCGCGCTCGCCGAGGTGGACTGTGGTGCCGCGGGCGTCGGCCAGCACCTGCACCTCGATGTGGCGCGGCCGGTCGATCCAGCGCTCCAGCAGCAGGGTGTCGTCGCCGAAGGCGGTGCGGGCGACGCGGCGGGCAGCGGCGATCTCGGTGGGCAGGTCGGCGCGGTCCCGCACCAGGCGCATGCCCTTGCCACCGCCTCCGGCGGAGGGCTTGAGCAGCACGGGGTAGCCGATCTCGTCGGCAGCGGCGACGAGCTCCTCGTCGGTGGGCGCGCTGGCCTGGCTGCCGGGGACCACCGGGACACCGGCGGCCCGCACGGCCTCCTTGGCGTTGATCTTGTCACCCATCAGCTCGACCGCACCGGGAGGCGGTCCGATGAAGACGAGGCCCGCGTCGGCGCAGGCGCGGGCGAAGGCGGGGTTCTCGGCGAGGAAGCCGTAGCCGGGGTGGACGGCCTGGGCGCCGGTGCGGCGGGCGGCGGCGAGGATCTGGTCGGTCCGCAGGTAGGTCTCGGCGGCCGAGCTGTCGCTGCGGTCGACCGGGCCGAGGCGGACCGCGACGTCGGCCTCGCGGACGTGCGGGGCGTCGGCGTCCGCGTCGCTGAACACGGCGACCGAGCGGACACCGAGCCGCCGCAGGGTGCGGATCACCCGCAGGGCGATCTCGCCGCGGTTGGCGACCAGAACTGTGTCGAACATGGGAGGCGATCCTCCGGGTCGAGGGGAGCCGTACGAAGGAGGTGGCGGTGGGCGGTCGGGGCGCCGGCCCGGAGGGTGGGCCGGCGCCGTGGGAGTCACACCCGGAAGAGCGGGGTCACATCGGGAGGCGCATCACGAGGGTCACACCACGAAGGGGCGCGGTGCGAGGCGTCACATGCGGAAGACGCCGTACGGCGCGGGCGGTGCCAGCGGGGCGTTGGCGCAGGCGGTGAGGGCGAGGCCGACGACGGTGCGGGTGTCCATCGGGTCGATCACGCCGTCGTCCCAGAGCCGGGCAGTGGCGTAGTAGGCGTTGCCCTGGCGCTCGTACTGCTCGCGGACGGGGCGCTTGAACTCCTCCTCCGCCTCGGCCGGCCACTCCTCGCCGTGCGCCTCCAACTGGTCGCGGCGGACGGTGGCGAGGACGGAGGCCGCCTGCTCGCCGCCCATCACGGAGATCTTGGCGCCCGGCCACATCCACAGGAAGCGAGGTGAGTACGCCCGGCCGCACATCGAGTAGTTGCCGGCTCCGTACGAGCCGCCGATCACCACGGTCAGCTTCGGGACGCGGGTGCAGGCGACGGCGTTGACCATCTTGGCGCCGTGCTTGGCGATGCCGCCTGCCTCGTACTGCCGGCCGACCATGAAGCCGGTGATGTTCTGCAGGAAGAGGAGGGGGATGCCGCGCTGGTCGCACAACTCGATGAAGTGGGCGCCCTTGAGTGCCGACTCGGAGAACAGCACGCCGTTGTTGGCGACGATGCCGACGGGGTGGCCGTGGATCCGGGCGAAGCCGGTGACCAGGGTCGCGCCGTACTCGGCCTTGAACTCGGCGAAGCGGCTGCCGTCGACCAGTCGGGCGATCACCTCGCGCACGTCGTAGGGCGTGCGCGGGTCGACCGGGACGGCCCCGTACAGGCCCGCCGGGTCGACGGCCGGCGGCTCGACCGGAGTGAGCGGCCACGGCTTGGCCGCGCGCGGGCCGAGCCCGGACACGATGGTGCGGACGATGGAGAGGGCGTGGGCGTCGTCCTCGGCCAGGTGGTCCGTCACGCCCGAGGTGCGGGAGTGGAGGTCGCCGCCGCCCAGTTCCTCGGCGGTGACCACCTCGCCGGTGGCGGCCTTCACCAGCGGCGGCCCGCCCAGGAAGATCGTGCCCTGGTTGCGGACGATCACGGCCTGGTCGCTCATCGCCGGGACGTACGCGCCGCCGGCCGTGCAGGAGCCGAGCACGGCGGCGATCTGCGGGATGCCCGCGGCGGAGAGCCGGGCCTGGTTGTAGAAGATCCGGCCGAAGTGGTCGCGGTCCGGGAAGACCTCGTCCTGCATCGGGAGGAAGGCGCCGCCGGAGTCCACCAGGTAGACGCAGGGGAGCCGGTTCTCCAGCGCGACCTCCTGGGCGCGCAGGTGCTTCTTCACCGTCATCGGGTAGTAGGTGCCGCCCTTGACGGTGGCGTCGTTGGCGACCACCACCACCTCGCGTCCGGCGACCCGGCCGATGCCGGCGATCACCCCGGCTGCGGGCGCGGCCCCGTCGTACATCCCGTCGGCGGCCAGCGGGGCCAGCTCCAGGAAGGGCGAGGCCGGGTCGAGCAGGGTGTCCACCCGGTCGCGCGGGAGGAGCTTGCCGCGCGCCGTGTGCCGGGCGCGGGCCTTGGCGCCGCCGCCCAGGGCCGCCGCGTCGAGCTTGGCGCGCAGTTCGGCGACCAGTGCATGGTGCGCCTCGGTGTTGGCTCGGTAGGCCGCGGAGCCCGGGTCGACGGAGGTGCCGAGCCGGGGAGCCGGAGCGGCGGCTCCCGGCGATACGGCACCCGGTGCCGCCGACGTGCCGTTCGCCGCGCTGAGCCGGACGCCGGAGAGGGCGCCGGTGGTTGAGATGACCATTCCCAAGAGCTCCCTTGCCCTCGGCAGCAGGTGGGCGGGCCGGATGCCGGTGCGCCCGTGGTTCCCACGTTAATTAACGTTAACTTACGCGCCCAGGTTAACGGTCGATAACCCGACTGTCTACGATGGGCAGCATGCCGAACGTCCCCGCAACCTCCGCGCTCCCACGCCGCGACCAGATCCGCCGGGAGGCCGCGCGACTGTTCGCCGCCCGTGGCTTCCTCGGCGTGGGCGTGGACGAGATCGGCAAGGCCGTCGGCATCAGCGGCCCCGGGCTCTACCGCCACTTCGCCGGCAAGGACGCGATGCTCGCCGATCTGCTGATCGGCATCAGTGAGCGCCTGCTGGAGGAGGGGCGGCGACGGGCGGGCGGCGGCGACGGCCCGTCCGCCGCGCTGGACGCGCTGATCAGCGGCCACGTCGACTTCGCCCTGAACGACCGCGACCTGATCACCCTGCACGACCGCGAGTTGCTGAACCTCAAGGAGGAGGACCGCCGCACCGTTCGGCGGCTGCAGCGCGGCTACGTCGAGCTGTGGGTGGACGTGGTCCGACAGGCCTACCCGCCGCTCGCCGGCCCCAGCGCCGAGCCGGTGGCGCGGGCCGCCGTGCACGCGGTCTTCGGCCTGATCAACTCGACCCCGCACAGCCTCGGCCCGAACCCGGCCCAGGGTGAGCGCGCCGGCCTGCGGCGCGACGGCATGGCCGCGCTGCTGCACACCCTCGCCCATGGAGCCTTCGCGGCCGCCGCCGACTCGGCGGCTGCCGGCGCGTCCGGGCGGGCCTGATGTCCGGGCGGGCCTGACGCCCGAGCGCCCCGGCGTCCGAGTGTCCCGGCGTCCAAGCGCTCCCGCGCCGGAGCGCTCCGGCCTCCGGGGCCCAGAGGTCGAAGCGCACCGCCCGCCCCCGGCCCTAGGTCCAAAGGAGGGCGCCTGCCCGCCCCCGGGTCGCTGGGCACCCGTCGGGCCGTCGGCGACCCTGGAGGGGCGACGGACTCACGAACAGCAACTGTGTTCGATCGGGAATCAGCGCAGGCCGCAGGCTGTTGCCCAGTCCGCCGGACCGGACGATCCGGGCCGCCCCGAAGCCCACTCCGGCCGCCCCGCGCGGCCGGAAATGCCATGGCGGCCACCCGACGAAATGGTTAGCATCCCTAAATATGCCCGAGACTCACGGATCCACGGTGGAGCAATCCCCGAGCGGCCCGGCGGCCCCCGAGCCGCCCGCGGACACGCTCGTCGAGCAGCAGACCGAGCCGCCCGCCGACGCGCCCGCCGAGACGAGCGGCTGGCTGCGCCGACTGATCGGCTACAGCTGGCGGTCCCGGCGCAGCCTGCTGCTCGCCTTCGGCGCCTCGCTCGTCGGCATGGCCGTCACCGCGCTGGTGCCGCTGGTCACCAAGCTGATCATCGATGACGTCATCGTCGCCCACACCCGCTCGCTGACCCCGTGGGCGGTGGCGCTGCTGCTCGCCGCCGTCGTGGTCTTCGGCTGCACCCAGGTCCGTCGCTACTACGGCGGTCAGCTCGCCCTCGATGTCCAGCACGACATGCGCAGCGACCTGTTCCGCTCACTCGGTCGGCTCGACGGCCACCGCCAGGACCGCCTGGACACCGGCCAGGTGGTCGGGCGCGCGACCTCCGACCTCCAGCTGATCAACGGCCTGCTCTCGATGCTGCCGATGATGACCGGCTACCTGCTGATGTTCGTCATGTCGCTGGCCGTGATGCTCTGGCTGTCAGCGCCGCTCACCCTGATCGCCCTGGTCATGGCCCCCGCGCTGTGGTGGGTCAGCGTGCTCAGCCGCAAGCGACTGTTCCCCGCCACCTGGGCCGCCCAGCAGGAGGCGGCCGCCGTAGCGGGCGTGGTGGACGGCGCGATAGGCGGCGTCCGGGTGGTCAAGGGCTTCGGTCAGGAGGCGCAGGAGCGGGACAAGCTGGAGCAGGCCTCCCACAACCTGTTCGCCGCCCGGCTCCGGTCGATACGCCTCAACGCCCGCTACAACCCGGCGATGCAGGCGATCCCGGCCCTCGCCCAGGTCGCGGTGCTGGCCTTCGGCGGTTGGCTGGCCGTCGACGGACAGGTCTCGCTCGGAACCTTCGTCGCCTTCTCCACCTACGTCGCGCAGATGACCGGCCCGGTGCGGATGCTGACCATGGTCATCACGGTCGGCCAGCAGGCCCGGGCGGGCGTCGAGCGCGTCCTGCAGCTGATCGACGAGCGCCCGCTGGTCCAGGAGCGCCCGGACGCTCTCACCCTGGACCTCACCCGCGACAGCACCCCGGACAGCAGCCCCGACCGGACCTGGAAGGACGGGGCCCGGAAGGCCGGGACGCGGAAGGCCGGCAATCGGGAGACCGGAGGCCGGGAGGCCGGAACCCCGACCGGCACCACCGTCGGCCCGCGCACCCCCGAGGTCGCCCTGGAGTTCGACCAGGTCGAATTCCGTTACGACCCCGAGCACCCCGCCCCCGTGCTGCACGGCCTCAGCCTGCAGCTGGCCCCCGGCGAGACCCTCGCCCTGGTCGGCGCCTCCGGCTCCGGCAAGTCGACGGTGGCCCAGCTGGTGCCCCGCTTCTACGACCCGGCCGCGGGCGCCGTCCGCCTCTACGGCCACGACCTGCGCGACCTCACCCTGGACTCGGTCCGCGCGGCGGTCGGCATCGTCCCCGAGGAGAGCTTCCTCTTCTCGGAGTCGGTCCGCACCAACATCGCGTACGGCCGCCCGGACGCCACCGACGAGCAGATCGTCGCCGCCGCCCGCGCCGCCCAGGCCGACGAGTTCGTGCGCGCGCTGCCGGACGGCTACGAGACCAAGGTCGGCGAGCAGGGCCTGACCCTCTCCGGCGGCCAGCGCCAGCGCATCGCCCTGGCCCGGGCGATCCTCACCGACCCCGGGATCCTGCTGCTGGACGACGCCACCTCGGCGGTGGACCCGCAGGTCGAGGCCGAGATCCACGATGCGCTGCGCTCGGTGATGACCGGCCGCACCACCCTGCTGATCGCCCACCGCCGCTCGACCCTCCAGCTCGCCGACCGGATCGCCGTCCTGGACCGCGGCCGGCTGCTGGACATCGGTACCCACGAGGAACTCGAAGCCCGATGTCCCCGGTACCGGGCCCTGATCACCGACCCCGAGGCCGGCCGCACCCCCCAGCCCGCGCCCCAGCCCGCGCCCCGGCCCCAGCTCGAACCCCAGCCCGACCAGCCTGACCACCCCGACCGCGCCGAACAGGACGGCCGGAACGCGCAGGACGGCCAGAGCGGCCCGGCCGAGCAGAGCCCCGCTCCCGTGGCCGCCACCCCCGCCCTGGCCAAGGCGGCCCGCACCGCCGACCCCGACCTGATGGCCAAGGTCGCCGCCCTCCCGCCGGCCGCCGACACCCCCGCCGTCCCCCGCGCCGAGGCAGAGGCCGGCGACCCCGACTTCACCCTCGGCCGCATGCTGCGCCCCTTCCGCACCCCGCTGGCCCTGGCCTTCCTGCTGGTCGCCCTGGACGCGGCCGCCGGTCTGGTGCTGCCGGTGCTGATCCGGCACGGTATCGACGAGGGCGTCCGCAAGGGCCTGATGGCCGGCGTCGCGGTGGCCTCGATCACCGCGCTGGTCGTGGTCCTGCTGGACTGGGTGGTGCAGAGCGCCGAGAACCGGGTCAGCGGCCGCACCGGCGAGCGCGTGCTCTACATCCTTCGGCTCAAGATCTTCGCCCACCTCAACCGGCTCGGCCTGGACTACTACGAGCGCGAGCTGACCGGCCGGATCATGACCCGGATGACCACCGACCTGGACTCGCTGACGTCCTTCCTGCAGACCGGCATGGTCACCGCCGTGGTCAGCCTGCTGACCTTCGCCGGGATCTTCGTCGCCCTGCTGATCATCGACGCCGGCCTGGCCCTGGTGGTCTTCGCCGTGCTGCCGTTGCTGGTGATCGCCACCCTGGTGTTCCGCAAGAAGTCCAAGGACCAGTACGAGCGCTCCCGTGACCTGATCAGCACGGTCAACGCCGACCTGCAGGAGAACGTGGCCGGCATGCGGATCGTCCAGGCCTTCCGTCGGCTGGACACCAACACCGACCGTTTCGTGGCCCGGGGCGTCGCCTACCGCGAGGCCAGGGTCCGCGCACAGTTCTACATCTCGCTGTACTTCCCGTTCGTCCAGTTCCTCTCCAGCGTGGCCGCCGCCCTGGTGCTGATCGTCGGCGCCGCCCGGGTCGACGCCGGGACGCTGACGGTCGGGGCGCTGGTCGCGTACCTGCTCTACATCGACCTGTTCTTCGCCCCGGTCAACCAGCTGTCCCAGGTGTTCGACGGCTACCAGCAGGCCTCGGTGGGCCTCGGTCGGATCCGCGAGCTGCTGCGCACCCCGACCACCACCGCCGAGGCCGCCGATCCGGTTCCGGTGCCCGAGGGGCTGCGCGGCGAGATCTCCTTCGAGGGCGTCGGTTTCGCCTACAACGGTGGCGCGGACGGTGCCCCGGAGGTGCTGAGCGGCGTGGACCTGCACGTGCCCGCCGGTCAGACGGTGGCGCTGGTCGGTGAGACCGGTGCCGGCAAGTCGACGCTGGTCAAGCTGGTCGCCCGGTTCTACGACGCGACGGCCGGCACGGTCCGGGTGGACGGTGTCGACCTCACCCGCTACGACCTGGCGCAGTACCGCCATCGGCTGGGCGTGGTGCCGCAGGAGGCGTACCTGTTCGCGGGCACGGTCCGCGAGGCGATCGCGTACGGCCGGCCGGACGCCTCGGCAGCCGAGGTGGAGGCGGCGGCTCGGGCGGTCGGCGCGCACGACATGATCGTCCGGCTGTCGGGCGGTTACGACCACGAGGTCGCGGGCCGTGGGCGGAACCTTTCGGCGGGCCAGCGCCAGCTGATCGCCCTGGCCCGGGCCGAACTGGTCGACCCGGACATCCTGCTGCTGGACGAGGCCACCGCGGCGCTCGACCTGGCCACCGAGGCGGTGGTCAACCAGGCCGCCGACCGGCTCAGCGGCGGTCGCACCACCCTGGTCATCGCGCACCGCCTGACCACCGCCGAGCGTGCCGACCGGGTGGTCGTGCTGGACCACGGCCGGGTGGTCGAGGACGGCACCCACACCGAACTGCTCGCCCGGGGCGGCGCGTACGCCCGGCTCTGGCAGGCGTTCATCGCGGACGGCCACCCGGCGGCCGAGGCGGTCGCCGCCGGGTAGGCCGTCGGGCCCCGGCCGAAAGCCGCCCGGCCCCGAAGCAGTTCGAACCGAAAGTGGTTCGAAGCGAAAGTGGTTCGAAGCGAAAGCCGCCTGACGGCGAAGCCGTCAGGCGGCGATCAGCGAGGCCAGCAGCCCCGAGGCGTCGATCCCGCGCGGCAGGTCGCTGACCTGCCCGTCCCCGACCTCGACGACTCGCCAGCCGGAGCCGTCGGCCCGGCTGGCGAGGTCGGTGGTGACGAAGCGGCAGCCGAGTCTGCGCACCAGCGCGGGAACGTCGGTCAGGTCGGGCTCGACCTCCTGGTGCGGGGCGTCCGGGTGCGGCCCGACCAGGATCGGCCGGCCGTCCAGCCACCACACCCGGGCCTCCACGGCCCGCCGGTCCGCACCGTCCGCGTGGTCAGGTCCACCGTTCGCGCGGTCCGACCCGCCGTCCGCCTGGCCTGCCCCGCCGCCCGCGCGCTCGAACTCCTCGTACCGCCGCAGCACCACCCCGCCGGTCAGGAACTCGCCCTGGAGTTCGACGAACCGCCCGACCACCCGGCCGACGGCCGCCAGGTCGGCCAGCTCCGGCACGTAGCAGGCCTCGTGCCATTCGTGCTTGCGCGACTTCACATAGTCCTTGACGATCGCCGGCCCGCTCCCGCCGAGCCGGGCCGCGGCCGCGGCCAGTTCCTCCGGTCCGGGCGCCGCCGCCCCGGCGGTCGGGATCCAGACGCTGGGCGGGGTCGCCCCCTCGAACGCGCCGTACCAGCCGGGCAGTTCGTGTGCCGCCGCGTAACCGGGCGCGCTGGTCAGCGGGTTGCCGCCGCGGTCGGTGAGTGCGCTGGCGAACTCGGCGTACCGGGCGGAGGGGAGCATCCAACCCCGGTACCAGAGCGGGCCGCTGTCGTGGGGCACCCGCCGGACCGCCTCCTCGGCGTGCCCGGCGAGCAGCGCGTCGTGGTCGACCAGGTGGTGCTCGCCGCCCAACTCCCGCAGCATCCTGGCCTCCCAGGTGAAGTGCGGGTCGGGCCGGCGCGGGTTGAGCGGATCGGCGGGGAAGAGGATCGCGGGTACGGACATGGCGGCCAGAGTACGGCCGGCGGGCCCGCCCAGGCGCGCGCCTCGGCGCCGATCGGCGCCCGATCGGCGCAGGGCGTGGTCCAGCGGTTCAAGTGCGGGGCCAGGCCGATGAATCCGCTCGACGCCCTGGTCGAGCGCTGTCAGAGTGTCCCGATGCGAAATCTGCTGCGACCCCGTAAACGCGTTCCCCGGCAGGCCGCCCGGACGGTGGTGCTGGACGAGACCGGCTCGGTGTTCCTGCTCCGTTCGGACAACGACGAGGTCGGCGTCCACTGGACCATGCCGGGCGGTGGACTGGAGCGGGGCGAGAGCCCGTTGGCCGGTGCCCGGCGCGAGCTGTGGGAGGAGACCGGCTGGACCGACCTCGAACCCGGCCCGTTGCTCTGCACCCGGGAGCACGACTTCACCTGGCACGGCACCCCGGTCCGCCAGCACGAGCACATCTACCTCACCAGCGGACCGCACCGCGGCCCGGTCGGCGACGTCAGCGCGGTGCACGCCGAGGATCGGATCCTCGGCTGGCGCTGGTGGACCCCGGCCGACCTCGCCGACGAGAACGCCGACGCGCTCTGGCCGCCCCGGCTCCCGGAGCTGCTGGAGACGGTCCGCGCGGGCTGGGCGGTCGACGGACTCCCTCCGGTACCCGTCGACCTCGGCTACGTCCCGAACGCCCCGGTCGCCCGTTAGCCCGACCGGGCTGACCGGCTCCGCTACCCGCGCCCGCCGCGCCGACCCCGCCCGGCGGCGGGGCCGGACTCCCAGCCGTGCAGGTCCAGCTCCCGGTCGTGCAGGGCCCAGGGGTTCATCATCACCGTCAGCTGGGCATCGGCCAGTTGTTCGACGGTGAGCCCGGTCTCGGCGAGCAGCTGCTCGGTCGACACCGAGACGGCGATGGCGGGGCGCCAGGAGGGCAGCACGATCAGGCTGGTGCCGCGTCCGACCCGGATCGGCTCCGCCGCCGCCCGGACCGGCGTCCGTTCCTCCGAGCGGCCGACGGCGTCGGGCTGGCCCGGGCTGCCGCCGATCAGGATGCCGAGCGGGGGTTCGGTCCGGGACACACCGGCCCCTGCTCCGGTTCCGGTCCGGGCTCCGGACGAATCCCCGAAGGAAGTCCCGAAGGAAGTCCCGAAGAAAGCGTCGGACGAAGCCCCGGACGGAGCTCCGAACGCGCCCTCCACCGCAGCGGCCGGGGGCGCGTGATCGGCCACCGCCCCCGTTGCACCGGTCGGTTCACCCACCCACCCCGAACCGCGCGGCTCAGTGCCCGCCGGGTCGGTCACGGCCGTCTCCCGTGCGGCCGCCTCCTGCCCGGTCCGGTCGGCCTGCGGGTGCATCCGGCGCAGTCGGCGCGAGGGCGACGGCCGCCGGGAGCCGAAGCTCCGTACCTCCTCGCGGGCCGAACGCGGGGCGGGCGCGGGCCGGTTGGCCTCCGCAGGCGTCGCCGGCTGCTGCTGGAGCCGTACGAACCCCGGCCCGGTGTCGCCCGCGGGGGCGTCCTGCCCGGCGGGGTCGTCCCCGGCCTCCTCGCCGAGCAGTGCCCGCACCTCCTCGACGGGCCGTCGGCAGGCGGCCGCCAGCTCGGTCAGCGAGCGCCCCTCGGCGCGCGCGGCCCGCAGCCGGTCGGCGAAGGCGGCCCGCAGCCGCGCCGTCGTCGGATCGCCTTCCGCCGCGGCCGGGGCGGCGGTCGCGGCGAGGTACGCCTCGGTGTCCTCCGCGGTGCGCGGCCGCGGCACCGAGTCGTGGCGGGCGGTGCAGCCCTGCCGGGTCGCGCCGGTCGGGGCCGCGCCGCCCTCGGCCGCCGCGGCGATCGAGCAGATCAGCGTGGAACGCGGGTCCGGCACGGCCGGCACGGCCGGGGCGGCCGGGGCCGTCGTGACGGCCGTGCCGGTCGGTACGGCGGCCGGCGGTGAGGAGCCGGCGCCGTCCGCGGGCGGGCCGGGCAGGGCGGGGTCGGTGGCGGCGGGATGGTGCGAGGTCATCGGCGGGCCCTTCGGGGGACGGTCTCGACGATCCTCCCGCACCGCGCGACCAGCTCCAAGCGTCAATCCCGGGCGTGTGCGCGCGACCACCGAGAGATCATCGCCGCCCCCTACCGGGCGTATCGGCTCAACTGCCGGGCGCGACGAAGCCCTTGAGGTCGGCGAGTGCCGCGTTCGCCGCCGTGACGCCGAGCCCGAGGAACCAGGTCTCGTCCGAAACCGGCCGGGCCTGACCGGACTTGACCGCGCCGAGGGTCTTCCAGAGCGCGCCGCCGAGCACCGCGTCCTGGCTGGTCGAGCCGGGGCTGCCGTACACGCCGTAGACGATCCAGTCGGCGTCGGCCTTGTCGATCTGCTCCGGGCTGACCTCCACCGCGAGTTCCTTGACCTGCTCGATCTTCGGCTGCGGCAGCGGAACGTCGGTCAGGATGGTGCCGATGAAGGACAGCTCGGCGTAGAGCCTGGTGCGGCCCGGCATGAAGCGCAGCGGAGTGACGGTGGGCCGCTTGTCGCCGAGCTCGGCGCCGATCGCGGCGGCGGCCGCCCGGTACGCGTCGAGCTGTGCCTTGGCCTCGGCCTCCAGGCCGAACGGGCTGGCGTTGAGCAGGAAGTTCTGCTTCCAGGGGTAGCCGGGGCGCAGCGAGAAGACGGTCGGCGCGATCTTGGACAGCTGTGCGTACTGGTCCTGGGCACGTAGCTGGCTGCCGAGGATCAGGTCGGGCTTGAGCGCGGCGATCGCCTCCAGGTTGAGGCTGTTGATGGTGCCGACGGCGGCGGGGTTGCCGGCCTTGTCCTTGAGGTAGGGCGGCAGGGACTTGGAGGCGTCGGTGTGGACGACGCCGACCGGCTGGATGCCGAGCGAGACGACGTTGTCCAGCTCGCCGGTGTCCAGCACCACGACCCGGATGGGCTTGGCCGGGATGACGGTCTCGCCCATCGCGTGCTTGACGGTGCGCGGGTAGACGCCGGGGGCGGCGTCGGTGCCGAAGCCCGTCATCTTCTCGATCACGGTGGCGTAGTCGTCGCCGCCCTGCTTGACCGACTTCTGGTCCGGCGACGAGCCGCTGCCCGGGCGCGTGCCGCTGCCGCCGGTCCCGCCAGATTCGCCGGAGCCGCCGCAGGCGGTGAGCAGCCCGCCGAGGCCGAGCACGACGGCGCCGGTGACCCCGGCGGTGAGGAAGCGGCGGCGGGTGGGGGTGTGGGGGACGAGGGTCGGGCCGTCGGAGTCGGGGGCCACGCGACGCTCCTTCACGGGTCGGGACAAGTCGGTCATGGTTAGGTGAGGCAAACCTATCCTGCCGCTCGCCGTGACCCTGGTAGGCGGAGCTTGTCGGGGGGTCAAAAGCCATCGTGCCGGCAGAGGCCGGTGCCGTCGGGGCGGGGGCTGATACCGGCAAAAGCCGGTGCCGCCGAGGAAGTGCCGCTATCGTTGAACGCATGAAGCGCTTCACGGGCCTGTGCTGGTGGCCGTCCTAGGACGGCCACCTCATTCGCCTGACCAGGGCCGTCCGGGATGGACGGCCCTGCTGCGTTTCCCCTGCGGGACGGGCCCCTCGCCCCGGACGGCCGACACCACCGCCGTACCGAGGGAGAACCCCGATGACCACCGCCACCGCCGTGTCCGACCTGACCGCCTCGGACCCGATCGCCGACCCGGCCGCCCACCGCGTCCTCACCGGTGACCGCCCCACCGGCCCGCTCCACCTCGGCCACTACTTCGGCACCCTGCAGAACCGCGTCCGCCTCCAGGACCGGGGCGTCGAGATGTTCGTGCTGGTCGCCGACTACCAGGTCATCACCGACCGAGACCTCGCCGACCGGCTCGCCGAGCACACCGAGAACCTCGTCCTCGAATACCTCGCGGCCGGCCTCGACCCCGACCGCGCCACGATCTTCGCGCACAGCGCCGTCCCCGCCCTCAACCAGCTGCTGCTGCCCTTCCTCAGCTTGGTCAGCGTCGCCGAACTGAGCCGCAACCCCACCGTCAAGGACGAGATCGCCCACTCCAGCCAGGCAGCCGTCAACGGACTGATGTTCACCTACCCCGTCCACCAGGCCGCCGACATCCTGTTCTGCAAAGCCGACCTCGTCCCGGTCGGCCAGGACCAGCTGCCCCACCTCGAAGTCGCCCGCACCATCGCCCGCCGCTTCAACGAGCGCTACCCGCACACCGACGGCAGCACCGTCTTCCCCCGGCCCAAGGCGCTGCTCTCCGACGCTCCGATGCTGCTCGGCACCGACGG
This sequence comes from Kitasatospora sp. NPDC048296, assembly GCF_043201815.1. NCBI lineage: Bacteria > Bacillati > Actinomycetota > Actinomycetes > Kitasatosporales > Streptomycetaceae > Kitasatospora > Kitasatospora sp. NPDC048296. The sequence continues at coordinate 2,694 of NZ_JBICZB010000067.1, read as the reverse complement.
CGGCAAGATGAGCAAGAGCCGCGGCAACGCCGTGTCCCTCGGCGCGACCGAGGACGAGACCGCCCGGATCATCCGCGGCGCCAAGACCGACGTCGAACGCCGCATCAGTTACGACCCGGCGAACCGCCCCGAGGTGTCCAGCCTGGTCCTGCTCGCCGCACTCTGCCAGGAACGAACCCCCGAGGCGATCGCCGAGGAGATCGGCGACGGCGGCGCCGCCGCGCTCAAGCGCACCGTCACCGAGTCGGTCAACGAGTACTTCCGCCCGCTGCGTGCCCGCCGCGCCGAACTCGCCACCGACCGCGGCCACCTGCGGCAGGTCCTGCGCGACGGCGCGGCGCGGGCCAACGCCATCGCCGACGCCACCCTCGCCGAGGTGCGGGAGGTGATGGGGGCGATCTGAAGAGTCCTCAGCCGACCGGTCCGGGGCTGCCCGACCCGAGGGGTCCCCGACCCGGGTGGTCTCCGACCTGCGGAGTCCTCGGGCCGTCGACCGGTGGACATCGGCCGGTCGAGGCGGGGGCATATCGTCACCGGGCGGCCTCGACCTCACCCGAGGCCGCCCGCAGCCCCACTCCTTCCCCGAAAGGCCCGGCCCATGGACCAGAACCCGACCACCCCCGGTCAGGGACTGACCCGCCCGCCGCACCTGCGCCCCGGCGACCACATCGCCGTCGTCGCCCCCAGCGGCCCGATCGACCCCGCGCGACTCACCGCCGGCTGCGAGATCCTCCGCTCCTGGGGCCTGCGCGTCACCGTCGCCCCGCACGTCCTCGACACCCACCCCACCCTCGGCTACCTCGCCGGTACGGACGCCGACCGCGCCGCCGACCTCCAGGACGCTTGGCTCGACCCCACCGTCGACGCCGTCATCTGCGCCCGTGGCGGCTACGGCGTACACCGCATCGTCGACCTGATCGACTGGACCGCGATGCGCGCGGCGCGACCCAAGCCCTTCATCGGCTTCAGCGACGTCAGCTCCCTGCACGAGGCCTTCGCCCAGCGGCTCGGCCTCGTCACCCTGTACGGGCCGTTGGCCGCCGGCGCCTCCTTCGTGGACGACGGCCCCACCGCGGAACACCTGCGCCGGACCCTCTTCGACCCCGCCTCCACCACCGTCCTCACCTCGTCCACCGCCACCGCGCTCGTCCCCGGCCGAGCCCGCGGCGTCACTGCCGGAGGATGCGTCCACGTCCTCGCCGCCGAGCGCGGCACGCCCGCCGCCCGCCCCTCCTATGCGGGCAGCATCCTGATCCTCGAAGACGTGAACGAGCACCCGTACCAGCTCGACCGCCTGCTCACCCAGTTCCTCCGCTCCGGCGCCCTCGACGGCGTGGCCGGCATAGCCCTCGGCTCCTGGGAGGGCTGCGGACGCCCCGAACGCGTCCGGGACGTGATGCTCGACCGCCTCGGCGGCCTCGGTGTGCCGGTGGTCTGGGAACTGGGCTTCGGCCACTGCCCGTCCACCCTCACCGTCCCGCTCGGCGTCCCCGCACTGCTGGATGCCGACGCCGGCACCCTCACGCTGGATCTGCCGGCCCTGTCCTGAACCGTCCTTCCCACAAGCCGTCCTCTCCTCAGCTGTCCTCTTCCTTGGCCGTCCTCTCCTCAGCCGTCCATCGGGCCCGGACGGGTGAGTAGGGTGCGGCCATGAACGAGGACCGCCTCACCGCCCTTGCCCTCGGATTCCTCCGCGGCCCGGGCAGCAACGCCCGCACAATCCTCGGACTTGCCGGTCCGCCCGGCGCCGGCAAGTCCACCCTGGCGCGCCACCTGGTCGCCGAGGTCGAACGCGTAGAAGGCCCCGGCACCGCGGCGTACGTCCCGCTCGACGGCTTCCACCTCTCCACCGCCCAGCTCGACCGGCTCGGCCTGACCCACCGCAAGGGCGCCCCGGCCACCTTCGACGCCCACGGTTACCTCGCCCTGTTGCGCCGCATCGCCGCCGACCGCTTCCAGGACATCTACGTCCCCGACTTCGACCGCACCCTGGACGAGCCGGTCGCCGCCCGCCACCTCGTGCGTCCGCACACCCGCCTGGTCATCACCGAGGGCAACTACCTCGCGTCCGGTGACACCCCCTGGCCGGACGCCCGCCGACTGCTGCGGGAGCTCTGGTACGTCCACACCGACGATGCCGTCCGCGAGGAGCGACTGCTGCGCCGCCACCGCGACGGCGGCCGGGACGAGGCCACCGCCCGCCAGTGGGTCGCGGGCAACGACCATCCCAATGGCGAGTACGTGAAGCCGGGCCGTGTGCTCTGCACCCGGACCGTCCCCGGGACCGGTTTGCCTGAGGCGCCAGAGAGGGGTAGTGTTCTCTAGTCGCTCGGCAGGGAGCACCGGACACGCATCGGCGCGGACGGTCCCGGGGCGGCCAATCCTCTGAAACACCTTTCCGGTTCGTGCCGGTCGTTTTCGCGTTCTCGCGGTGCGGCTCGGTGCTCATTCGGCGCACGCGTTTTATTGGATTGCGGTCGATTCGCTTTTCGGAGCGGGGATCGGCTAGAGTTTGAAACGTCGAACGGGGCGTCAAATCCCGGAAGACACCGGCGAGTTGGATGAGCGAAGCCCCGGAAACGGAGCGGAAAGCATCTGGTAAGCTGGAAACACGAAAGAACGAAGCGCCCGGAGGGCCCGCTGGAAGGCGGTCCGAAGGAAGCGTCCGTTCCTTGAGAACTCAACAGCGTGCCA
>NZ_JBICZB010000066.1:0-46078 GCF_043201815.1 Kitasatospora sp. NPDC048296 | reverse complement strand
AGGCACTTTCGGCCGTTCGCTCCGCCTGCAGCCCGATGACCTGCGCTTTCAGTCCACCAGGCCCTCCAGAACCCTCGAATTACGTCGAACCCGGGACTGTGGCTGGTCAGGTCGTAGCCGAAGGCGGCTGCGGCCTCGATCATCAGCGGGTGCGCGGGCTTGTTGACGTGCCAGTTCCGGGTGCCGGCCGAACGCACGTCGAGTGCCCCCGCGGAGCGCTCGGCGATGATCAGGGCGGCGATCGGGGAACGGCAGTGGTTCCCCTTGCAGATCACCAGGACTTTGCGGCGGTGGGCCGGGGTCACGCGGTGTCCACCCTCTCGATCTCGAAGGTGAGCACGCCCAGCGCCTCCTTGTGGGGCGGGAAGATCGCGTGGATGGCTTCGAGCTGTTCGGCCTCGGTGGCGCGGGGGTTGACGGCCTCCACGCGCTCGGTGCCGAACATCTCCTTGAAGGTGCGGTACTTGCCGACTCGCTTGACCTTGGTCAAACAGCTCAGCTCCCGGCAGGTGAAGTTGATCAGGTCTCCGGGCTTGATCCGCTTCATCGACTCGTACGCGACGCGAACCTCAACCGTCTTCTCGCCGCTGGCGATCAGGTCGAAGTACTGCCGGTAGATCGGCATGTTGCGGGGGCGCTTCGCCTGGGAGTTGTGCGCTGCAGGCTGGCGGGTGCTCATCAGGGCTTCCAATGCGGTTGTGGTGTAGGACCGGAAGAAGTGCCTGGGGTCGCTCAGCACCAGTTCGCCGAGTCCGGTCAGGGCTTCGACGTAGTCCTCTTGGGTGCCGGGCCAGGCCGAGGGGTCGAACAGCCACGCGGGGGTGGAGTCGGCCTCGGCGAGTCCGGCTTCGGCGGCTTCACGGAGCAGGCTCTTCGAGAGCTTGCCGCCGTCGCTGCCGAGGATCTGGGGAGTGAAGATACGGACCGGCAATGGTCCGGCCGGCAGCCCGAGGGCCGTGTGCGCGCCGTCGACGAGCTGGCACCCGAACGCCCAGTCCCCGCCCTTGACCATGACGTGGAGCGTCCGGTCGTTGGGGTGGTAGGCGCGTTCCTTGACGACGTTCCGGTAGAGCGTGGCGAGGTCGAGGTAGCCGCCGCCCAAGGGCGTGATGTCGGCCTCGTAGCGGCCGTGTTCGAAGCAGACGGCCTCGAACAGGGCCCCGGCGTCATCCAGCTCCAGCAGTCGCGTGCGGTCGGCGTACTTCTCCGCCCACCCGCAGGCGGGGCAGGGCAGCCGGATGTGGGCGCTCCCGCTGTTGGGGGACAGCCAGGAACCGATTTCGTCCAGGAGCTCCAACGTTCGCAGGAATTCGGCGCGGAAGGCCGGGGTGTCCTGCTGCTGGGTGTAGGTGCTGACCGTGTACGGCACGTTCGTCCTGGCCTGGCAGGCATCGAACAGGGGCAGATAGTGCCGGGATATGAGCGCCGTGATCCCCTCGGTACTCAAGTGGTGGACGTACGCCCGCTGGTAGCGTCGTCCGTCAGCCCTGACAGTCTCCGCCGGGGAGTTGTCCAGAGCGCAGAAGTCCACGCTGGTGTCGATACCGAACTCGTCGCGGGCGTGCTCCGCCAGCAGGAAGGCGAGGCTTTGGACGAGGTGGGTGCCGAGGTGGGGGTGTCCGTTGATCTGGGTGCCCACCGAGAAGGCGATGCTCTCGATGTCCGAGGCCAGGATGCGGGGCCGCAGGACATCGACGGCGTCTTCAACGGCGTTGGCGAGCACCGTGTTCGGGGACCTCAACGTCGAACGGGTCATGGTGCGCCTCCCTTGGGTCGGGATGGTGCGGCGGGTGAGATGGAGAGAGAACGCCGGCCGGCCTGATCCAGGCGGGGCAGCGACGGGAGTCAGAACCTCGGCTCGGGCAGCGAGGATGCTGTTGAAGAATCCCGCGAGCCCGAGGCGCTGGTGGCGTAGGAGTCCACGTCCGGTGGCGGGCCTGCGGGGCCGACGGTGTCGCAGCAGCTCGGCCCGCCGGACCTTCTCCTCAAAGGCCAGCTCGCGACCGTCGCCGGGAACGTTGGCGTCGTCGGCGTTGGTGGCGGCCCTCATGGTCTTGGCGAAAGCCCACGTTTCGCGGTACGCGCGGTTGGGGTTGCGTCTCGCCATCGGTCTGTTCTCCTTCGCCGAGGCGGTGAGGGTGCGTGATAGACCGTAGGGAGTGGGTCACGGACAGTGCCACGAAGTTGCGAATAGTTGCGCAGATTCACCCGAGCGCGTTGCGCGCGTCAATGATCAGCGATTGTGCGGAAGGCCCGTACACAGCACTGGAAGCCAGTCCCCCGAAGGCTCGCGCATAGTCGGCAAGTTCACGGGGCTGCGTGATGTTGACCTCGGCAGTGAGCGTTTCTACGAGCGCTTGGCGTTCGTCGTAGAGGTAGAACGCTTCCAGCGGCCAGATGGTGCGTGCGGCACCCAGCGGGATGATCCCCAGGGAGACCGACGGAAGTCGCATGACGTCGAGAAGGTGGGAGAGCTGGCCGACCATGGTGTTGGTGTAGCCGACCCCGGATCGAAGGACCCACTCCTCCATCAACACCACGAATCGGTGGTTTCCCTCGTAGAGGAAGCGGCTCCGCGCCACTCGCGCGGCAACGGCCTCGGTGACGTCATCAGGGGTGCCCTGGAAATCAGTGATGGAGCGCATGAGGGCGGTGGCATAAGCCGGCGTCTGGAAGAACCCAGGGACCACGTTCGAGACATAGACCCGACAGACGGCGGTCTCCCCATGGAGCTTGTAGAAGTCCTCCTGGACCTTGCGCATACCGGTCTTGTGGAGCCTGCGCCACTCCAGGTACATGGACTCCACAGCGCGGGCGGTGGCAATCAGATCCTCTGCTTGGTCGTGCGCCCCGCACGCTGAGCACCATGCGCGGATATCCGAGTCGGACGGCGCGGCCTTGACGCTCAGGATTCGGGACGTCTTGGCCGCGTGCCATCTGCACCGGGCGGACAGCTCACGCCCGGTGATTCCGGCATCCTTGAGGAGATGGGACAAGCGCGCCGCGAGGGCAACACGTGCGGCGTGGGCGCTGGAAGATGGCGACGAAGGCATGGGCTGGCTGTCCGGTGCTAGCAGATCAGACGGCGAACTTCTCGTGAGGCATGCCCACCGCCCAAACGGCCTCGAACGCCGAGGAGCAGAGCGCCACCGCGGCCTCGTCCTCCGTGAAGGCGTGTCCGGCCCAGTCACCATCGCCCGTGAACCAGTGGAAGAGCACCAACCGCTGGTCAATCAGCCAGAAGTCGTTGCCCGGAAGAGCGATGGCCGATGCCTTGCTTCGGGGAAGCCACCGAACCTGCTCGCCGGCCTGGAGGTTGACCGGCGTGATGGCGTGCTCATACCTGATGTAGTCCGTCACCGGCTCCGAGACGATCCGGGCGCGGCGCATGACGACGCCCCGGGAGATCGCGTCCTTCACCAGCGGAACCCACGTCGGCCAGAACGATGCGTTCGGGTCGTTGTCCACCTCGCCGGTCTTCTTGAAGTGCTCGAAGGGCTCGATCTCGTCGCCGACAGAGTAGCTGTCGCGCATCTCAAGGTGCACGGCGGAACGCGTGGCGCCCCTCAGCAGCTCAGCAAAGTCCGGCGCGCTCTGCGTCATCACAAGCCTTCCTCAAGATCGGGATCATCCGCAACGGGATGCGGACCACGTTCTCGCCCTCGGGGATGCCGACGGCGTGGCCCTGCACCCACTCCGTGGTGTTGAGCAGGGCTCGCTTCTCCGGGGTCGGGTTCCACCCCTGGATCAGCAGTTCCTGCTCTTCCTCGTCCAAGAAGACCGAAGGCGAGCCGCCACCGCCGGTGTTGGGGTCGATCCCGATGAACCGTACTGTCATTGGTGCCCCTCCTGTCACGTAGCTTGCGCATTCTTGCGCCCCGAGCTGACGTGAACACCAGCATCCAGCGTCCGAGGCCGCTTTGTCAGGCGTTTCGTTCTGACGAACCGCTAGCTCAATACTCCAGCCGTAGATGTGATCTTGCTGGTGGGACCCGTGCGGAGACGGCTGCGGCCACAGGGAGCGGCCCTGCCCGCGAAGGGCGGGCAGGGCCGGAGGGCTGTTTAGGCGGTGAAGCGGGGGTCCCGGGCTTCGATGGCCTGGATGAAGGCGGTCCACTCGGCCTGGTTGAAGGCGAGGTGGGGGCGGTCGGGGTTCTTGTCGTCGCCGAGCCACACATCGCCGTTGTCGAAGCGGGCGATGATCACGCAGTCGCCGTTACCGTCCCCGGAGAAGGGCGACTTGAACCACTCGGCGTCTGCGGGATTGTGGTCGTACGGGTCGTGCTTCTGGCTCACGTCAGCTCTTCCAACCTACGTTCGAGGGCGGCGATGGTGTCCTCCGGACTCAGCGAGCACCGCTGGACGCGGGCTATGGCCCGCTCGGTCCGCCGTACGTCTCGGCCGGTTCTACGCGGGAGCATACCGCCGACAGCTTCGATGAAGGCGAAGCCGTTTTCTGGGTCATCGGGGAACCGCATCAGTGTGACTCCGGATGACAGGATGCCAGGCCGACCGGCACTCAACGGCACCATTCGCAAGGTCACGTTGGGGTACTGGGCGACCTCTATAGCATGCTGGAGTTGCCCAGCCAGTACTCCTTGGTCGCCTGCCACGAGTAGTGCGACCTCGCCGAAGTAAGCCTCGAATGTGAGTCGTGGCTCCTGGGTCAGCCGCCGCTGTCGGAGGACGCGGACTTCGGCGCCCGCCTCGACGCGTTCCTCATTCGGCGAGTCGAGGCCCGCTGCGATCATCTCCTTTGCGTAGGCCTCAGTCTGAACCAAGCCGGGGAACGCGGACGGGAAGTAGTTCCGTATCTCCGAGGCATCGGCTTCGAGAGCCAAGTACTCCGCGAACGCCGGCGTGATTGCTTCGGCGTAGTCCAGGTCTCGCCACCACTGCTGTGGTGGGCCAGTCGCAAGAAGAGACTCGAAGTCCTCCCGCTCGGGACCCGCGATCCCGGCGTGTTCGAGCAGCGTGGTCAGATCGGCGGCGGTGATCGGCTGTAGGCCTCGTTCGATCCGGCTGAGGCGACCGGCACTCCACCCTTTCAGGCCGGCTGTCATCCCGCTGAGCGTCCTGTTGTTCTCCAGTCGCCAGGCGCGCAGCTCCTCCCCAAGACGGATCTGCCTGATCGCGGACAGGTCCTTGCTCAAGTGGTGCCCCTCCCTCCGGGTGTTGGACGACCAGTCTCGCCAGACCGCAGGCCTCGACTCAAGTCCAGATCAAGATCAATTAATTTCTTCTGGCATTGCTGTTGCGTTTTCGATTTCCACTCCTCCACACTCAACGTGACCGCACGGACACGCACCTGACGCCGTGTCGAAGCGAAGGGGCCACCCATGTCCGCGTTGAGCGCACCTGTTCTCCACACCTCCGAGCTCTCCCTCACCGACCACGCCGCCTCGGTCCGTACCGCCCGCCGGCACGTCCGGGACCGGCTGTCGGCCTGGGGCTTCACTGGTGACAAGACCGACGACCTCGTCCTCATCGCCTCCGAGCTCGTGACCAACGCCGTCGTCCACGCCTGCGAGGGCCACGACGAAGTCCGGCTCTACCTGCAGGAGTTCGGCGGTGACTGCCGCCTCGAAGTGTGGGACCCGCGCTTCGACCTCCTCCTCCAGGACCGCGAACCCCGTCACTTCCGGGAGGGCGGCCGGGGCGTCGAACTCGTCCGCGAGCTCGCGCTCGACTTCGGCGTCATCACCCGCCGGGGCTCGGGCAAGCGCGTGTGGGTCCGCATCCTGCTCAACTGAGCGCCACAGAACGCAAATTCAGCAACCGACGAAGGGAGCCATCCGCCCCATGTACCCCGCCGCGATCGCCTTCCGCAACCCCGCCGCCCTCCACGCCCGCTGCGACTACGGCCGCGTCCGCCGCCTCTACTTCGAGCCCGACTACGAGACCTGCGCCGTCGTCCCCGACGCCGCCTCCTGGGAGCCCCTCCCCGCCGGCTACGCCGAGCGCTTCGCCCCGGGCTACTTCACCCCCGGCACCGGCCTGGTCGAGCTCTTCAAGCTCCCCTCCTCTGTCACCGACCGCGACACCCTCGCCGCCATGGTCGGCACCCTCGGCGACCCGCACCCCGTCACCCTCGGTGACAGTGACGACCCGCCCGGCGATCCCACCACCCACGTCCTCCCCGAGTCCGGCAAGCGCCCCGGTCTCCACATCGACAACCACCAGAACCTCCCCTACGGCGAGCGCAGGAAGGCCCGGCGGCGACTCTGCGTGAACCTCGGCCCGGGCAGCCGCTATCTCCTCGTCGCCGACACCGACATCCTCTCCATCTGCCGCTGTGTCCGGGACCGCTGCGAGGACCACTACCCGTCCACCGGCGACCTGCGCACGTACCTCGCCCTCCACCGCCCGCTCCGCCTCCTGCGCCTGCGCATCGACCCCGGCGAGGGCTGGCTCGCGCCCACCTCCTTCCTCCCGTACGACGAGTCCACCGAGGGCCTGGACCGGCCCTCCGCCACCTCCTCCTGGCTCGGCCACTGGGAGCCGTACCTCTTCGACCCGCTGATCTGAGCGTTTCCAGCGGCTGTGTCAGGCTGGTGGGGGAGCACCGCCGAGCTTCGGGAGGCTCATGATGGCCGAGATCAGGGTGAACGGGGTCTCACTGCACTACGAGGCCCGTGGCGAGGGTCCCGGCGTTGTCCTGGTGCACGGTTCGTGGAGCGACAGCGACTCCTGGGCGCGGGTGATGCCGGGGCTGGCCGAGTTCACCGCCGTCGTCGCCTACGACCGCCGGGGCCACAGCCGCAGTGAGGACCTGCTCACCCAGGGTTCGGTCTACGAGGACGCGGCCGACCTGGCCGGGCTGATCCAGGGGCTCGGCCTTGCGCCGGCCTTCGTCTACGGGGACTCGTACGGCGCCCTGGTCACGCTCCGTCTCGCCGCCGCCCGGCCCGATCTGATGCGCGGCATCGCCGTGCACGAGCCGCCCGGGACCGGCATCCTGCTGGCCGATCCGGACCTGCGCCCGATCGGTACCGCCTTCGCCGACCGGATCGCCGCCGTCCAGGAGCTGCTGGAGCAGGCGGAGTCCACGGCGGCCGCCGAACTGTACGTGGACAGCCTGGCCTTCGGCCCGGGCGCGTGGGAGCAGCTGCCCGCGCCGATCCGGCACACGTACATCCGCAATGCGCCGACCTACCTGGACGAGCTGCGCGACCCGGACGCGCTCGACCTCGACCTCGCCGGCCTGGCCCGGTTCACCGACCCGGCGCTGCTCACGCAGAGCGATGGCAGTGCGCCGATGTTCGGCGAGGTGCTGGATCTCATCGACCTCGCCCTGCCGAAGGCGGAACGGCACCTCTATGAGGGCGCCGGTCACGCTCCGCATCTGTCCCAGCCGGAGGAGTGGGTGCGGGTGGTGCTGCCGCGCGCGTTGGTGTGAACCGGGGCCGAGGGGCGCGAAATCAGCCGCCCGCGCCCGCCCACACGCCTGCCGCGATGCGCTCCTCAGTGCGCCGTCACTTCGCTGCCCCGGCCCGGCGCAGTGGGATCGTCAGCCTGGGGCGGTCGGGTCGGGGCCTCGGCCGCAGCGAGAGGGCCGGGGAGACCGACTACTGAATGGGCGCGTTCCAGGTCTGGTACGGGTTGTTCGGGTCGCAGCCCTCCCGGCGGAACAGGAGGTTCGACGCCCCGGCATCGAGGCAGCGCCGTGAGGCGAAGTTGAAGAACTGCCAGCCGCCACCCCCCTGCCCGGTGTGGGTGAGCGCCCAGATCTGCCCCGGGTCGTTGTGGTTGCACGGCTTCAGCTCGGCCTGCCAGCCGTGGTTCCAGCCGGACTGGAGTGCCACCAGGCATCGCTTGGAGAACTTGTTCTGGATCTGGACGTTGGAGTACCCGGTGTCCGGAGCACCCGACACGACCCGCCACTCGTAGAACGGGTAATTCGCGCCCTGGTGGCAGTAGAAGGTCTCCAGCGTCGGGAAGCTGGTGTTGGATTCCATGTGCGTCAGGCACTGACGTGTGTTGTTGTGAGGGATCAACAGGACGTCTGGCCAGGCGGTGTACGCCTGGGCGCTACCTGTCGCGCCGACGAGGCCGGCTGCGGCGAGCGCTGCCACCACCATCGCCTTGGCCTTGCGTCCTCGGGTTGCCCGTGCGGCCCTGGCGGCCAGTTCACCAATCATGAACCGAAATCCTTTCGGCCCGACTCGCGGCTTGTCCATGGCCATGCAACAAGTAGGGGGTGCGATTCCGAATCGTCCGCCTTCGGGGGTTCAACGTTTCGACCCTGGTCGAATCCTGACCCGAATGCTCGCCTTCGAAGTCGCCCCGGGCACAAGCTACTTCCTTGACCGCGTCAGCACGGACGCGGTGCGAGCGGAAGGACGAACATGACGAGCAAGCTCGGCCGCATCGCCGCCCTGCTGGGCGCCGTCGCGGTGGTCGCCGGCACCACCCTGGCCGGCCCCGCCGTCGCGGCGCCGGCGGGGCCGGACCGGCACGGGGGCGGGATCACCGGGCAGGCACCCTGCCAGAGCGCGCCCGAATTCACCTGCGGGACCATCACCGTGCCACTCGACCACAGCGGCGCCGTCCCCGGCACCCTCCAGCTCGACGTGGCGATGGCCGGCAACGCCGACGCCCCCAAGGGCGACCTGCTGTTCCTCACCGGCGGCCCCGGCCAGCCCGGCGTGCCGCTGATGCGGCGGATCGCGAGCAAGATGGCGCCCGTGCTCAAGGACTACCGCCTGGTCATGTACGACCAGCGCGGCACCGGCCAGCGGGCGCTGCAGTGCCCCGGGCTGCAGGAGGACATGGGCTCCTCCGACCTCACCCCGCCCCGCAAGCAGTCCATCGCCGACTGCGCCGCCGCCCTCGGCCCGAACGCCCGCTTCTACAGCACCGCGGACACCGTCGGCGACATGGACCTGCTGCGCCAGGCCCTCGGTGACCACCGCCTCACCATCGACGGCGTCTCCTACGGCACCTTCGTCGCCGAGCGGTACGCGCTCGCCCACCCGGCGCACGTGGCGCGGCTGGTGCTCGACTCGGTGGTCCCGCAAGGGGGTTACGACCCGCTGGACCTGGTCGCGCTGCCCGCCACCGCCCGGGTGCTGCGCGCCGCCTGCCAGGCCACCGGCTGCACCACCGATCCGGCCGCCGACCTCGCCACCACCGTGCGGAAGTACGGCAACGGGCCGCAGATCCTGGACGCGCTCACCAGCTACGAGTTCGCCGACCCCAACTACGCCGTGGTGCCGGAGCTCCTGCACGCGGCCGCCGGCGGGCAGCCGGAGAAGCTCCAGGCCTTCATCGACGAGGTGCACAAGAACGACGCCGCACCGGCCGAGGCGCTCAGTCAGGGACTGCACGCCGCCACCCTGTGCGCCGATGGGCACTACCCGTGGGGCACGTCGGACACCCCGGTCGAGGGCCGGGCGGCCGCGCTGGCGCAGACCCGGCAGGACCTGACCCCCGAACAGACCTGGCCGTACGACGCGGCGACCGCGACCGGGCTGGGCAGCCTGCAGGTCTGCCAGGACTGGCCGCGCGAGGAGGTGCCGCCGACCCCGCCGGCACACCGCAAGCTGCCGAACGTGCCGGTGCTGCTGCTCGGCGGCGACCGTGACCTCTCCACCCCGTACGAGTGGCTGTACCAGCAGGCCGAGTCGACCCACGATCCGGAGATCGTGATCGTCCCCGGGGCCTCGCACTCGGTGCAGACCCGGGCGGCGAACCCGCTCGGGCGCCAGGCGGTCTACGACTTCCTGCTGGAGTAGCCGGAAGTCGCGAGCGGCGACGGACCGTTCCGCACGGGGGTCGGAAAGGCCCGTCGCCGCTTCAGCGTTCGGCCGCGCCCCAGCCGTCGTCGGGCCGGGTGCGGTCCGGCTCGGGGCAGTCGGGGTGGTCGTAGCCCCAGAGGCCGACCTTGTGCAACAGCCAGTCCGCCAAAGGGGGGTGATCGCTATCGAGCCGGTCGACCAGGACGAAGGCCACCCGCAGGTCGGCGGCCGGTGCCACCTCCAGGGTGCGCTGGCCGGGGATGTTCTCGTACGTCACCGTCTCCCAGGAGCAGCCGGCCTCGGTCAGCGCGGCGGTCAGCTCGGATTCGGTCACCCGGGTGTCGATGGTGTCCAGCTCGCCGTAGGGCTGCGGGAGTTCCAGTTCCCCGTGCCAGGCGGGCAGGGAGAACGAGCGGAGTCGGCGGCAGCGGCAGAACACCGTCCAGGCGTCGCCCCAGCCGAAGGCGTGGGGCCAGCGCGAGTCCTTGTGGACGCGCCCGGCGTCCCATGGATCGCCGTACCGGGCGGTGAGTTCGGACAGCGAGGCGTCGTAGCGCAGATCGCCGAACCCGCCGGTGACGGCGAGTGCGGCGAGCTGGCGCGGGAAGTCCATCACGACAGGCACCCGCGCACCGCCTCGATCAGCCGGTTGGCGCGGGCGTCGCCGTGGCCGATCATCCGGTTGGCGACGTACGCGAAGCCGACGCCGAACTCGTCGTCCCCGAAGGCGAACTGGCCGCCGGCGCCGTCGTTGCCGAAACTGCGCGGGCCGAGCAGCCGGCGGAAGGCGGGGGAGTCGAGCAGCACGCCGGAGCCCCAGCGGGCGCCCATGTCGAAGCCCAGGAAGCCCTCTCCGGCAGAGAGTTCGCGCACCGCGTCGGTCACCGTGTCGGACGAGAGCAGCCGCTCGCCGCCGTCCAGGCCGGTGACCGCTGCCGCGTACAGGCCGGCCAGGCCGGTGGCGGAGCCGACGGCGCCCGCGCCGGGCAGCTCGATCGCGTGCAGGGCCGGGTCGTTCCAGCCGTGCGGCACGTCCAGCCCGGGGAAGACCAGGGCGCCGTTCATGGTCACGATCCGGGTGAGCAGGTGCTCCGGGCCGGGCATCGGGCGGCGGCCTTCGGCCTCCACCAGCCGTGCCACGTGCGGGAGTTCGCTCTCCGGCAGGCCGATCCAGAGCGGCAGGCCGAGCGGCTCGGTGAGCTCCTCGCGCAGGAACGCGCCCGGGGCCAGGCCGGTGATCCGGCGGATCACCTCGCCGACCGCGAAGCCGAGCACATGGCCGTGGTACTCGTAGGTCGTCCCCGGCTCCCAGAGCGGCTCCTGCTCCTCGATCGCGTGGACCACCGGCTCCCAGGCGGCGATCTCCTCGAAGGAGAGCACCGTGTCCAGCGCCGGGAGGCCGGCCCGGTGGCCGAGGATCATCCGGGTGGTGATGTCCCGCTTGCCGTGGCGCGCGAACTCGGGCCAGTAGCGGGCGATCGGGGCGTCCAGGTCGAGCCGGCCCCGCTGGGCGAGGAGCAGGGCGCTGATGGCGACCGCGCCCTTGGCGCAGGAGAACACCGGCACCAGGGTGTCCCGCGTCCAGGCCCGGCCGGTGCGCTCGTCGGCGGTGCCGCCCCACAGCTCGGCCACCTTGCGGCCGCCGACGTACACCGTGACCGCGGCGCCGAGCTCGGGGAACTCCTCGAAGTTGGCGGCGAAGACGTCCGCGACGGCGCCGTAGCGCTCGTCCGCCCACCCCTGGTACTGCTGCATCCGTGCTGCCCCGTTCTGCTCGGGTGGCGTGTGCCAAGATCATCGACCGGACCACGGTACGGGGTCGAGAGGGCCCTGACGAGCGGTTTTGGCCGAGCTGGGGCGGATGGGGCGAATGTGACGGACGCGCTCGCCACGGGAGGGGGACCGGGGTGGAGCTGACTGAGTTGACCGGGCTGTGGGAGCGGCGGTGGCCGGGCAGCCTGCCGGTCGGACATGAGATCGACACGGCGGGGCGGGACGTCTGGGTGCGCTTCCACAGCCTGCCCGGATCCAAGCGCTACCCGGACGACGAGCACGAGTATGCGATCGTGCTGGAGCGCTACAACACCGTGCTGGACGAGCTGTTCGCGGGCGTGCAGGTGTACGTGCTCACGCCGGAGTGGACCACCGAGCCGGGTGCCCCGGCGGCGCGCCCGGGCGCCCGGCACTGGCGGAGCTGGCTGCAGAACGACGACCCCGACCCGGAGTTCCGTACCCACTGGCACGTCTTCGTCGAGCAGCTGGAGTGGCGGCGCGGCTGCCTCGACGGGCTGCTGCGCCGGGTCGCGGACGACGAGGTGGCCGGGGTGATCATCGCGGACACCGACCTGCGGCGGCTGCACCACCCGTACGACGGCGGCGCGGATGTGTTCCTCGCCTCCACGCAGGAGCGGGACCGGCTGCGTGAGCGGCACGCCGACTGGTTGTCCGCGCACCCGCTGGGGCTCTGAGGGCCCGTCGCGCTCAGTCGACGGCCGGGTCGTACAGCGGCAGGAAGTGCACCACCGCCTCCTCGTACGGGCGGACCGCGCGGACGGCCTTCAGGACGGCGGCGGCCTGCTCCCGCTCGCAGAAGGACTCCACCCGGCACTCCTCCGCCCGCTGCACCTCGCCCGGCGTGCCCTGGTAGGGCTGCGCGGTGGGCAAGGGCAGCCAACTGCCGGTGATCCGCCAGACGCTGGTGCAGCGGGCGTACTCCCCGGCCCGGCCCGCGCCGGCGGCGTGGAGGGCGTCGACGACCTGCTCGACGTGGCTCTCCGGGACGGATATCTCGATCTTCAAGCGCGTCATGCCGGGGACTCTAGCCGGGGACTCCGGTGCTGTGACCGCATTGCCAGTCGTGCACCTCAATGTCGGCGTACCGGTCCGGGGTCAGGGCGGCGCGTGCCGTCTCCGGGGCCGGCGCCCGAACCAGCACCGCCGTGCCCAGCCAGGTGGCGCCGTCGTCAGACTGCAGCGACCCGTGGGCGATCAGCTCGCCCCGATCGAGTGGCACGGCTGGGTCGGCGGGCTGCCCCCGATCAAGACCGGTACGACAACGGCCACTTGAGGTGAATCAAACCTTGCTTGACCCAATGATCAGTCGGGTGCAAACATATTGGGAGTTCGACAGAGAAGCACGGGCCGCCGTGAGACCGGTCCGGCGGGCCTGGCGAGGGGTGGCCGAACACTCGGGGGCGTTGGTGCGGCCGCTGGACTCCGTTCTCGCCGGTCGACCCGTTCCGACTGCTGCGGGTCATTCGCACAAGTGACGCACCGGACCACCTTTCGGTGCCATCGAGAGGGGGAGCGAATGAAGATGCAGGGTTCACGCACAGTCGGATCGGTTCGCAGCGCCATCAGTAGATCCGGCCGCCGGTAGATCCGCGTCGGCGTTCCAGGTCGATCCGGGCGCTGTTGCGCGTTGTTCTCGGATTCTTCACCGGCTGACTGTCGTTCGCCGGGTTTCACTTTCCACTCTGATGCCCAGGCTGCGGCTGAACCGGTGTTCGTCGCCGCGGTATTGCCAGGCTGGCTGCGCTCCCCGGGGTGCCGTCGCCGAATGGTCGACTTCGGGCCGCCGGAAGGAATTTCTTGTTTTGCCAGATAATTCCCAGGAACAGGTGACGTTCAGGCCTTCAGGACCGCGTGTGGCGCGGATCCTGGCAGGATCGCTGGCCAAGTGGATCGCACGGCGTCCCCTCCCGGAGGAGGATCGGGAGGCGGCGCGGCTCTCCCATTCGTCAGATGTGCGCCAACTGGTCATGATCCTCGCCGGGATGGAGGTCTTCCTTGCGGTCCTCGTAGACAGGATGTTCCCGCCTGCTCTCCGGCCGGCCCATCTGACGCTTGAGGCGCTGCTGATCCTCGCGTCCTTCGGCCTGGTGGCTGCGATGGTGCGCCATCCGCACCTGGTCTCTCCATCACGGATGGTCCTGCGCACGGGGGTGCTGGGCGGGATCACCCTGCCGAGACACGCGGTGCGTTCGGCGTCCCGTACGATGCGGACCGTCGAGGGCCGGGGGGTGCGTCAGGTGCCGGGGGAGTCTCGCTCCCTCGCCTGCTCGGTCGGAAGCTCGGTCAATTTCTGCATCGAGCTGGCGGAGCCGCTGAGCGTCGAACTGGGCAAGCACGGAACGGTCGAGGCCTCGACGATCTACATCTCCGTGGACTCCCCGGAGGCCGCCCTGCAAGCGATCAGGAACAGCACCTCGCCAGGCTAGCGAGCGGTCGCGGTCCGGCGGAAAGGCCGGTGCGGCCAGGCGCTGAGCACGAGCGCGGTGCCGATGCCGACGAAGGCCGCCGCGCCGGCCGGGCCCACCCAGCCGGTCAGCGGGTCGTCGCCGGAGCCGCTGCCGAGCGCACCGAACAGACCGGTGAGCAGGCCGTACGGGATCAGCAGGGTGCCCGCCCAGGCGGGGGCGAGCAACACGCGCCGGGGAAGCGGGCGGACCGGCGGGCGATGGGCGAGCAGCAGTGCGAGGGCCACGCCCGTGAGCGCCAGGACAGCGGTGAAGTCGACGCCCTGCCGCTCCAGCCAGACCAGGGCGGCGGGCGCACCGTTGCGCCGGAACTCGTCCGCCATCTCGAAGCCGTCGGCCACCCCGGCCCGGCCGCCGGCTGCCCAGTAGGACTTCAGCGCGATGTAGGGCAGGGCAAGGCTGCCGGCCAGGGCGACCAGGCGCTGATGGTGTCGGGTCATGGTGTGCACTCCTCGTCGTCGGTGATCCCACTGTTCCGGAGCCCGGCCCTGGAGGGCGTCCTGCGCCGGTAGGGGCCGGCTCCCTCGGACGGGGGAGGCGTGTACCGGGACGGCTAGCCGGGCGCGGGTGTGGGCAGGCTCGCTCGGACACGTATGCACACGTTGCACCGGATGAAGGAGCGCATGATGACCGCAGTGCACGAATCCGTCCTCGACGCGATCGGCGGGACGCCGCTGTTCCGCCTCGCCCGGCTGGGTGCCGGGATCGCCGCGCCGATCTATGCCAAGGCCGAGTTCCTCAACATCGGCGGCAGCGTCAAGGACCGCGCCGCACTGTCGATGATCCTGGCCGCCGAGCGGGACGGTCTGCTGAAGCCCGGTGGGACGATCATCGAGGCGACCTCCGGCAACACCGGCATCGGGCTGGCCATCGTGGGCCGTCAGCGCGGGTACCGGGTGATCGCCGGGGTGTCGGACAAGTCGTCGCCGGAGAAGTCGGACATCCTGCGGGCGTACGGCGCCGAGGTGGTGCTCGCGACGACCACGGCGGCGCAGGAGGATCCCCGGCACCTGTTCAACGTGGTCCGGCGGCTCACCGAGGAGATCCCCGGTGCCTGGCTCGCCAACCAGTACGACAACCTGGCCAATCCGGACGCCCATGTCCGCACCACCGGTCCCGAGATCTGGGAGCAGACCGGCGGCCGGGTGACCCACTTCGTGGCGGGCGTCGGCACCGGCGGCACCGTCACCGGCACCGGCGGCCACCTCAAGCAGGTGTCCGGTGGCGCGGTGACCGTCATCGGCGCGGACCCGGAGTCCTCCTCGTACGGCGGCGGGGACGGCAGCCCGTGGTTTGTCGAGAGCATCGGGCACTTCCTGCACCCCGAGACGGTCGAGGACCGCTGGCCGCAGGCCTACCGCTCGGAGGTGATCGACTCCTTCGAGCGGATCCCGGACCGTGAATCGCTGCTGACGGCCCGTCGGCTCGCCCGCGAGGAGGGCATCCTGGCCGGTCCGTCGTCCGGTACGGCGGTGGCGGCGGCCCTGCGGGTGGCGCGCGGGCTGGGGCCGGAGGACCTGGTCGTGGTGCTGCTGCCGGACTCGGGCCGCTCCTACCTGTCCAAGGTGCACAGCGACGGGTGGATGCGGCGCTGGGGCTTCCTGGAGGAGCCGGGGGAGACGGAGCTGCGCGCCGCGCTGGCGGCGGCCGGCCCGCTGGTGACGGTCGGCGCGGACGCGACCGTCGGCGAGGCGCTGGAGGCGTTGCGGACCGCGCCCGGCGGGGTCGCCCCGGCCGTACTGCCGCGGGCGGCGCGGCCGTACGGGGTGGCCGACGCGGAGGTGCTCGGCTCGGTGTCCCGGGAGGTGCTGGAGGTGGCGCTCGCGAACGGCGACGCCAAGGGTGACGACCCGGTGCGCCCGCTGCTCGGTCCGGCCCTGCCGACGTTCGGGGTCGGGCAGCCGGCCGCCGACGCGCGGGCCGCGCTGCTGGCGGGCGGGCAGCCGGGGGTGGTGGTGCTGGTGGACGGGAAGGCGGCCGGGGTGCTGACCCGGGCCGCGCTCATCCGGTAGCCGGCAGGGGCCCGTCCGGCGGATCCGGTCGGACCGGCCCTGTCCCGCCGCGGGCGCCAGGATGGCGTGGATGACCCGGTCCAGGGTGCGGTCGAAGGCCTGGTCCGGGTCGGCCGGCGGGCCCGCGGTGGCGAACGCCTGGGCGAGGTGCGGGTATGCGCCGCTCATCGCCGCCTGGGTGAGGTAACCGACCATCTCGGTCTGCCACTTGGCGCCCGCGGCGGCCGTCTGCTCGTACTGGGCGAACTGGCAGATGAACCCGTTGAACAGCGCCATCACCTCCATCAGCCGCCCGCCCGCCAGGCCGGTGGGGGCGGTGACGGCCAGGAAGTGGTCGGTGTAGCGCAGGGCGTTGGGGCCGATGCTCGGGCGCGCCGGCACCAGGGCGGGCAGCCAGGGGTGGCGGCGGAAGATGGCGAGCTGCTCGTGCGCCAGGGGAGTCCGGGGAGTCAGGGGAGTTCCGGGAGTCCGGTTCCGCCGACCTGGGGAGGGCCGCCTGATGGCCGCCGTGCCGTTCGCTTCGGGGCCGGCCGCCTCGCGCCCCTCGCTCGGCGGCCGACTGGCCTCCGACACCTGGACCTCGATGCTCCGCGTCCTGCTCAACTACCGCCACTCGCCGGGCCTGTTGGCCGCCTCGCTGGGCGTTCCCGTGGTCATGGTGGTGGTCTTCGGATATGTCCTCGGCAGCGCCATGCAGGTGCCGGGCGGCGGGGACTGCCGGGAGTTCCTGATGCCCGGACTGTTCGCCATGGTCGCCACCAACGGCATCATGCCCACCATGGTTCGGCGCCGCCCGCGACGTCGGGCGCGGGGTCACCGACCGGCTGCGCTCGATGCCGGTCTCCCGTACCGGCCTGCTGCTCGGGCAGACCCTCGCCGACCTGCTGGTCAGCGTGGTCGTGCTGGCGCTGCTCGCGCTGGTCGGGCTGGCCGCCGGGTGGCGCGCCCGGCACGGGACGGCCGACGCGCTGGGGGCGTTCGCGCTGCTGCTGCTCTTCCGGTTCGTGATGACCTGGGTCGGAACGCTGCTCGGCCGGGCCGTCGGCAAGGAGGAGGCGGCCGGCCAACTATCCGTCGTCGTCTTCCCGTTGGCGATGATCACCAACGCCTACGTGCCCACCGGCGGGATGCCCGGCTGGCTGCGGGTGGTCGCGGACTGGAACCCGATCAGCTCCGTCGTCCAGGCCTGCCGCGAACTCTTCGACAACCCGTCCGCGCCCGGCGGCGCCTGGCCGATGCAGCACGCGGTGCTCGCCTCGCTGCTCTGGAGCGCGTTGCTGCTCGCGCTCTGCGGGCCGCTGGCCGTACGGAAGTTCGCCACGCACGGACGGTGACCCACCGGGTCCTGAAATGTGCTGGACACTCGTGCCGGTGTGGTCTTGGGTGGGGCGCCATGGAGTACACCCACCTCGGCCGCACCGGCCTGACCGTCTCCCGTCTCTGCCTCGGCACCATGAACTTCGGCCCCCACACCGAGGAAGCCGAGGCCCACCGCCTCATGGACACCGCCCACGAGCGCGGCATCAACTTCTTCGACACCGCCAACGCCTACGGCCGCGACAGCGAGGGCAACCTCAAGGGCCGCACCGAGGAGATCATCGGCCGCTGGTTCGCCGAGGGCGGCGGGCGTCGCGAGCGCACCGTGCTCGCCACCAAGGCCTACGCCGAGATGAGCGACTGGCCCAACGAGGGCCGACTCTCCGCGCTCGCCATCCGCAAGGCCGTCGAGGCCAGCCTGCGCAGGCTGCAGACCGACCACATCGACCTCTACCAGATGCACCACATCGACCGGGACACGCCCTGGGAGGAGATCTGGCAGGCGATGGAGGTCCTGGTCGCCCAGGGCAAGATCATCTACGTCGGCTCCAGCAACTTCGCCGGCTGGCACATCGCCCAGGCCCAGGAGGCCGCCCGCTCCCGGCACTTCCTCGGCCTGGTCAGCGAGCAGTCGCTCTACAACCTGCTCGACCGCACCGTCGAACTCGAGGTCATCCCCGCCCTCCAGCACTACGGCCTCGGACTGATCCCCTGGTCCCCGCTGCGCAGTGGCCTGCTCGGCGGCGTCCTGCGCAAGGAGCGCGAGGGCACCCGCGGCCGCAGCGCGCTGGGCTACGCGAGCGAGCTCCTTGAGAAGTACCGCGAGCGGATCCAGGCCTACGAGGACTTCGCCGACGAACTCGGCACCGACCCCGCCGACCTCGCCCTCGCCTGGCTGCTCTCCCGCCCGGCCGTCACGGCCCCCATCATCGGCCCCCGCACCCCGGCCCACCTCGACGCCGCCCTCGCGGCCCTCGACCTGAAGCTCGACCAGAAGACCCTCGACCACCTCGACGACCTCTTCCCCGGGCACCGGCCCGCCCCGGAGGACTACGCCTGGTAGGCCTGGGCCTACGGCGCCGACCCGCGGCGCCGACCCCCGGGGCCCGGCCCCGGGGGTCGGCCCCCGGTGAACAGCCGTTCGCCCGTCCGTCGACGGCCCGGATTGTGGTAGCAAGGCAGCCATGAGCGAGCGGGAGGCGTACCACCACGGGGCGTTGCCGGAGGCGCTGGTGACGGCGGCCTTCGAGGTGCTGGACGAGCAGGGTCAGGAGAAGGTGAGCGTGCGGGAGGTGGCGCGCCGGGCGGGGGTGTCGGCGGGCGCGCCGTTCCGGCACTTCGCCGACCGGCAGGCCCTGCTGACCGCGCTGGCGGACCGGGTGCTGGCGGACTTCGAGCACTGGCAGGAGGCGCAGGTGGCGGCCGCGGAGGCGGCCGGCGGGTCGGGGATGCGGGCGCTCGGGCTGGGATTCGTCCGGTACGCGCTGCGTCATCCGCGGCGGTTCGAGCTGGTGCGCTCGCGGGTGTTCGCGGCCTCGCCGGATCCGGAGCTGCGCGAGCGGCTGGACGGGATGGACCGGGCGTTCACCGGACTGATCCTGGCGGACCAGCAGGCGGGACGGCTGGGGCCCGGTGATCCGGATCTGGTGCTGCTGTCCGGGCAGGCGCTGGTGTACGGGCTGGCGCAGATGATCGTGGACGGCTACCTGCCGGCCGAGAAGGCGGAGGAGCTGGCCGTCCAGGTGCTGGACACCTTCCGCCAGGGGATCGCCAACAGGCCAGCGCATTAAGGCAATTGTGGCTGTGGTGAGCCTTGACCGGTCTCCCGGGCCTTGATGTAATCGCCGATTACATGGGGTGCGGGTCCGGGAGGTCGGGATGTCCAGGGGAACCACGTTCGTCCGCTCGATGTTCGCCAGGCCGCTGCCCGGCTACACCACCGCCGGTGCCACCGGCGACACCGTGGTGCTGCTGATCGGCATGCGGATCAACCGCTTCTGGGCCGTGCACCACTGGGGCCCGGTGATGTTCGCGATGCTCCGGATGCTGCGCGAGCTGCGCCGCAGCCCCGAGCGCGGGCTGCGCGGCCGGATCCTGCTCACCGCCTCGCCGCGCACCTACTACGTCGTCCAGTACTGGGAGTCGAAGGAGAAGCTGTACGGCTACGCGAGCGCGCCGGACGGCCTCCACCACACCGTGTGGGGCATCGCCAACCGCAAGGTGCGCGAGGGCAGGACCCGTCAGCACGTCGGGCTCTGGCACGAGACGTACATCGCCCCCGAGGGCGGCTACGAGTCGATCTACTTCGACATGCCGCCGTTCGGCCTGGCCGGCGCCACCGGCGCGCTGCCGGTGGAGGACCGCGGCCGGCACGCCGCCCAGCGCCTGGCCTACCGGTCGGGGGAGGGCGAGGGCCCTCAGGGAGTGTCGTGAGTCGTCCGACCACCCTGGCGTGAGAGCGTCGGGGGATGGTCGATCAGGGCGGCGCCGCGCGGCCGGCGCGGGTGGTGCACGAGGTGCCGTACCGGGCGCAGTGGGAGTCCGCGGAGCTGGCGCGGGCGATCGTGGACGGGCAGCTGGACGCGGCGCGGGACCCGCGGTGGGGGCAGTCCGGGGCGGCCAGCCCGGAGGAGTACGCCTGGTGGTCCTGGCGGCTGTGCGGGGTGGCCTGTCTGCGGATGGCGCTGGAGCACTGGTGGGGGGTGACCCCGACGACGATGGCGCTGGCCGCCGAGTGCGTGGCGGCGGGCGCGTACGTGAAGGACGGCGAGAGCCTGCGCGGGCTGGTCCACGCGCCGTTCGCCGACTACGTCCGGCGGCGCTGGGGACTGGTCGCGTACGCACGGGAGTTGACGCCCGGGGAGGTGGCGGTCGAGGTGGCCGACGGGCGGCTGGTGATGCTCTCGGTGCACCCGACGATCCGGGAGCCGCACGGGCCGGAGCCGGTCCGGCGCGGCGGCCACCTGGTGCTGGCGGTGGGCGCCACGGACACCGCGCTGCTGATCCACAACCCCTCCGGCTTCCCGGAGGAGTCGCAGGCCTTCGCGCGGGTGCCGTGGCGCTCGTTCGGGTTGTTCTACGCCGGGCGGGGGATCGTGCTCGGCCCGCCCGGCGCGGGGGAGCGTCAGGTGTTGTCCGGCAGCCCGACCGGGTAGAACGGTGCGTTGCTCCGACAGAGCGCCGAGATCGGCTTCAACGCGGCGGCCAGCTCGTCCAGTTCGGCGCGGGGGTAGTCCTCCCAGACCCGGGCGGCGGCCAGGTCGGTGGCGGCTTCCAGGGCCTGGTGGCGGATCCGGCCGAGCTCGGTCACCGTGCCGGCCGCGGTCAGCCAGCCGCGCTCGACCAGGCGCTCGGCGGCCGCCTCCCACTCGGCGTCCGTCCAGCCGCGCACCGGCTGGAGCTGCTCGCGCCGCATGTCCATCGCACAGCGGATCACCAGCGCCTCGCAGCCGTCCAGCCCGGAGGCCACCAGTGCGGCCACGTGGCCGTCGCCGCGGTGCTCGCGCATCACGGTGGCGGCCTGCCAGAGCCGCTCGTACAGCCCGGTCGGCCGGGGGAGCGCGGCGTTGGCGGCGGCCAGCACCCGGCCGGCGCAGTCCAGCCGGGCCGCGGCCTGCTCCAGCGTCTCGACCGCCCGTTCGACCTGTTCCCGGTTCACGTGCTCCAGCAGCCGGGCCAGCGCCGCCCCCGAGCCCTTCAGCCGGGCGGTCAGCGTCTCCTCCGGGCTCGCCAGCGACCACACCGCGGGCAGCGCCCGCTCCACCATCGCCGGGGCGAAGTTGAAGAACGCGGCGATCACCGGCGGTGCGTCCACCGCGCCCAGCGGGGCCGAGCGGCCGGCGAAGTAGCCGCGCCAGAAGCCGCGCAGCCCGGCCCCCTCGAAGGTCTCCTGAGCCTCGGGCTGGAAGTAGGTGACGGCGTGCACCGGCTCGAAGAGCCACCAGAGCGCGCGGGCGGGGTGGACGAGATCGGCCATCGGAAGCCTTCCTCGGACAGAGCTCCGGGCGGGCGCGGGGAGCTCGACTGGTCGGGACGGTCCGGCGGACGCCCGGGCGGCGCGGTGCCGGTGCCGCTCGGGCGGACGCGCGGGCCGCTCAAGTGCTGATGACCACGGTGGCGGGCCCGGTAACCCCGCACGGCGTGTGATGGCGCTCACACGGGGCGGGGGTCGATCTCGGCCCCCGCATCCGGCCGGCTACCGGTTCACCGGCGGCATCGCGAGCGGGTTGATCGGCATCTGCTCGCGACAGAGCGCCGCGATCGGCTTCAAGGCGGCAGTCAGGCGGTCGAGTTCGTCGTGCGGCAGGCCCTCCCACACCCGGCCGGCGGCCAGGTCGGTGGCGGCCTCGACGGACCGGTGCCGGACCCGGCCGAGCTCGGTGACCGCCCCCTCCGCCGTCAGCCAGCCCCGCTCGACCAGCCGCGCCGCGGCGGCCGCCCACTCCTCGTCCGTCCATCCGCGCAGCGGCTGGAGCACCTCGCGGCTGGCGTCCAGCGCGCAATGGAGCACCGGCGCCTCGCAGCCGTCCAGTCCGGCGGCGACCAGCGCGGCGACGTGGCCGTCGCCGCGGTGCTCGCGCAGCACGGTGGCGGCCTGCCAGAGCCGCTCGTACACGTCCGCCGGCCGGGGGAGCGCGGCGTTGGCGGCGGCCAGCACCCGGCCGGCGCAGTCCAGCCGGGCCACCGCCTCCTCCAGCGCGGTCGCCGCGGACTCGACCTGCTCGGGCTCCACCGGCGCCAGCAGCCGGGCCAGCGCCGCCGCCGAGCCCTCGGTCCGGGCGGTCAGCGCCTGCTCGGGGCTCGCGTGCGTCCACACCTCGGGCAGGGCCCGCTCCACCGTCGCCGGGGCGAAGCTGAAGAACGCGGCGATCACCGGCGGTGCGTCCACCGCGCCCAGTGGGGCCGAGCGGCCGGCGAAGTAGCCGCGCCAGCCGCCGTCCAGCCCGGCCGCCTCGAAGGCCGCCCGGCTCTCGGGCTGGAGGAAGGTGACGGCGTACACCGGCTCGAAGAGCCACCACAGCGTGCGGGCGGAGTGGACGGGATCGGACATCGGGAGGCCTTCCTCGGGGGAGCTTGCCGGCTGGACGGGGCGGCCCGGTGGGCACGGGGCGCACTGGGGGCCGCTCAGGTGCTGATGGCCACGGCGGTGGTCCCGGTAACCACGGGCGACGTGTGATGACGGTCACGCGGGGGCCGCGGGGTGCGGTCGCCGGCAGTGCGGCGCGAGATGATGGGACGAGGTGCCCGCGGACCGGGCGCCCCGCCCTCGCAAGCCCCTCGCACGAAGGTAGTCGGCCATGCCCCAGATCAGCCCCAGCATCCTCTCCGCCGACTTCGCTCGGCTCGCCGACGAGGCCGAGGCCGTCCGGGGCTCCGACTGGCTGCACGTGGACGTCATGGACAACCACTTCGTGCCCAACCTGACCCTGGGCGTCCCGGTGGTCGAGTCGCTCGCCCGGGCCACCGACATCCCGCTCGACTGCCACCTGATGATCGAGGACCCGGACCGCTGGGCCCCGCAGTTCGTGGAGGCCGGGGCCGGCTCGATCACCTTCCACGTCGAGGCCGCCGCCGCGCCCGTCCGGCTGGCCCGGGAGATCCGCGCCAAGGGCGCCCGCGCCTCGATGGCGCTCAAGCCGGGCACCCCGATCGAGCCGTACGAGGACCTGCTGCCCGAGCTCGACATGCTGCTGATCATGACGGTCGAGCCTGGCTTCGGCGGCCAGGCGTTCCTGGACATCATGCTGCCGAAGATCCGCCGCACCCGGGAGCTGATCGCCAAGCACGACCTGGAGCTGTGGCTGCAGGTCGACGGCGGTGTGTCCGCGTCCACCATCGAGCGCTGCGCCGAGGCCGGCGCCGACGTGTTCGTGGCCGGTTCGGCGGTGTACGGGGCCGAGGACCCGGCCGAGGCCGTCCGCAACCTGCGCGAGCTGGCCGCCAAGGCGAGCGCGGACGCCTGGTGGGCCTGCGCGCACTGAGGTCCCGCTTCTTTGCGACACCGCTGACTGTGGCACCGCCGGATGGCCGGGCGCCGCACCGCCGGACGGCCGGGCGCGGGTGGAGGAACGTCGCACCGTGATGGATGATCGGTGACGACGCACCCCTCTCCGCCCGGCCCTCCTCGTACGGTGGTGGAACCGCGATGAGCAACCTCGACCTCAAGCCCACTCCGACCAGCTGCGGCCGCGAGGCCAGCCACGGCCCGGCGAAGGATCTGCTGACGGGCCGTCAAGTCCCGCTCGGCGAGAGCACGGTGGTGCGCCGACTGCTCCCCAACCTGGGCCGCCGGATGGTCGGCGCCTGGTGCTTCGTGGACCACTACGGCCCCGACGACATCGCCGACGAGCCCGGCATGCAGGTCCCGCCGCACCCGCACATGGGCCTGCAGACGGTCAGCTGGCTGCACCAGGGCGAGGTGCTGCACCGCGACAGCCTGGGCAGCCTGCAGACCGTCCGCCCGTACGAACTGGGCCTGATGACCTCGGGCCGGGCGATCTCCCACTCCGAGGAGTCCCCGCGCCCGCACGCCCGCTACCTGCACGGCGCCCAGCTCTGGGTCGCCCTGCCGGACGCGCACCGGCACGCCGCCCCCACCTTCGAGCACCACCCCGACCTGCCCGTGGTCACCGCCCCGGGCCTGCGCGCGACCGTCATCCTCGGCACCCTGGACACCGCCACCTCGCCCGGCACCACCTTCAGCCCGCTGGTCGGCGCCGACCTGGCCCTCGCCGAGGGCGCGGACCTCAACCTCCCGCTGGTCCCCGAGTTCGAGTACGCCGTCCTCGCCATGGCGGGCCGCATCGACGTCGACGGCGTCCCGGTCGAACCCGGCTCGATGCTCTACCTCGGCTGCGGCCGCCCCGAACTCCCCCTCCTCGCCCGCTCCGACGCCTCGGCGCTGCTCCTCGGGGGCGAGCCCTTCGAGGAGCGGATCGTCATGTGGTGGAACTTCATCGGGCGGTCCGGTGAGGACATCGCCCAGGCCCGCACCGACTGGATGACCGGCACCCGCTTCGGCGAGGTCCACGGCTACGCCGGTGCCCGACTGCGGGCGCCGGAGCTGCCCGCCGTCCCGCTGAAGGCCCGGGGACGCGAGCGCTGAGGGTGAACGCTCAGCCGTGGAGCAGCAGTGCTGCACGCAAGGGCGAGAACATCGGCGGCTCGGCGTCCCCTTCGTAGCCGAAATGCAGTTCCTGCCTTGCTCGGGTTGCCAATACGTAGTACGTCATGCGCAGCGCTGCCGAGCTGGGGTCGGTGGCGCCGTCGGTGTGGGTGTCTGGGACGACGATCGTGTCGAAGCCGAGGCCCTTGGCGCTGGCGCGGTTGACGATGACGATGCCGGGGCGAGTGAAGTCGATCGTGCGGTAACGGCCTTGTGTGGCCCGGGCGGTGTAGAGCTGGGGCCGCAGGCGGGGAGCTTTGCGTTCCAAACGGGTCAGCAGGTCGAACTGGGAGTGGACGGAGCTGAGAATGACGCCGATGCTGCGCCGGGGGTGGCGTTCGGTGAGGGTGATGAGCAGATCGGTGAGTGCACCGGGACGGTCGAGATGGTGCAGGCGGGGTGTCGGGCCTTCTCGGTCGGGGAGCGGCGGGGCGGTGGGGCCGGTGTGGAAGTGGGCTGCGAACTCGGCGATCTGACGGGTGTTGCGGTGGTTTCCCTCAAGGGTGTGGTGAGTGCAGTTGCCCAGGGCGCGGGAGATCTCGGTCAGTGTGGAATTGGTATCGGTGAGGCGCTGGCACTCGTCGGCGTACACCGTGGTACGGCTGCCGAGGATGCGGCAGAGCCGGTAGAACCCGACCGGGAGGTCCTGTCCCTCGTCGACCACGAGGGCTGGCGCGGGTCCGTGGTCGGCGACGGCGGCCCGCTCGTAGAAGGCGGCCCAGTCGAACCAGCCGTCGTCGGTCCGCGGTGCGTCACCGCCGAACCACTGCGCCAGCCAGGCGTGGACCGTGGCGACGCGCACCCCGTGGTCCTCGGTCCCGAGAGCGGAGACGACCGGCCAGAGGGTCTGGCGCAGCAGGTTGGAACGTGTGAGGAGCACGGTCGGCGTACCCGTGAGCGAGAGCATGAGGGCGCGCTGGGCTGCGAGCAGGCTCTTCCCGCTGCCGGGTGGGCCGTTGACCACGTGGTTGCCCTCGAACGGCAGGGTGTCCAGCGAAGCGCGCTGGGCAGGACTGAGGTCCAGGTAGGTGATCGTCATGGCAGAGGCCTACTCCAGTGCGGCGGCCGCGGTGGCGCGTGCTGCGGAGACGACGGATTCGAAGTAGCCGGGAACCTGCTCGCCCCCGACGAGGAGTGCCCGGTCCAGGAGGGTGTTGCCGCTCTCGCAGCTGGTCTCCGGGAGCAGGGAACAGGCGTGGCAGGCGGCTCGGTTGAGGTTGTCGAAGCCCTGGCCGGTGTGTTCGGCGCAGAGTGGGTCCGCGGAGCACCAGGCGGCGGCCTCGATCATCCTCAGGAGGGTCTCGGCGAGGTGGGGCGCCTCTCCCTGCTGGACGAGCCCGCCGAGGGTGCCCTCGGCGTCGCCGGCTCCGGTGTAGACGAGGATTCCGTGCTGGTCGTGCTCGGGCCGTGCGTATACGCGTTCGCGCAGGCTCGCTGTCGTGTATCCGGACTCGAAGGCGAGCTGGCGGATGAGGACATGGGCGAGCGTGTGCAGGAGTACGAAGCGGGGCGACAGCTCGGCTCCGGTCAGACCGGCCAACTGGTCCTTGCGGAAGGATCCGTCCAGGTCTGCGCGCATTCCGGCGATCCGTCGGCGGACCGCCTCATTCTGTTCCCACTCGGTGAGGCAGGCCTTGTCGAGGGTGAGGAAGACGCCCTCGCCGAAGACCTCGACGGCGGGCAGCCATTTGAGCCGACGCGTGGTGTCGGCGGGTACGAAGGCCGCGTCCGGTGACACCCTGCTGAACCCGGAGAGGGCGCGGACCTCGCGCAACCGGTCGGCGAGGACGACCCGCCCGATCCTGCGCTGGAGTTCGGCCCAGGGCCCGCCGGACTCGTGGGCGAGTCCGAGCGTGGTGTCGCGGATCGCGAAGTCTCGGGTGGCCGGGCGGGCCGGTGCGGTGAACGCGGCCCACTCCTCGCGGCTGAGGTCCGGCCGGGCCACGGCGGTGGCGCCCTCCCCGGAGGGCGGCGGGGCGGCTCCCGTCTCCTCCGCCAGGAGCGCGTCCAGGAGCGCGTCGTCGGCGCCGGTGTCCTCCTTGATCATCTCGCGGAAGACTCCGGCCTTCGATCCCTCGGAGGCCCGGCACAGCGGGATCCACAGATCGTTCGCCAGCACCTTGGCGGTGAGGTCCTGGTCGGTCACGGCCGAGGTGCCGCCCTCCGGGATGTCGAGGGCCGAGTGCGTGACCGGGTAGTAGAGGTTGCCCGCCGTGCGCTGCACGATCTGTACGGGCTTCACGCACGAGGCGGCCTCTCCGATCCGCTGCCACGGGTTGCGCCCGGAACAGCGCAGGCCATGGGTGCCCAGGACGTCAAGGAGGTCCCGGGAAGCGCCGCAGCCCTTCACCCGGCACTCGACCGAGAGCGCCTCCAGGCCGGTCGCCCGCTCGGAGACCCGGAACCGCAGTTGCTCGCGGGAGGTGCAGGACTGGCGCTTGGCGGGGTCGAGCCGTGAGTGTGCCCAGAACCACCAGTCGACGTCGCCGAGGTGGCCCGCGACGCAGATCTGCACGAAACGCATCGGCGTGAGCTGCCGTACCGGCGAACACGAGGGGCAGCGCGGCGGGACGCCGTGCTTCTCGTCGGCGATGCGCCAGCGCACCATGCGCCGGCACGAGCCGCAGAACAGCCAGGCCGGGAAGCGGATGTAGGGCGCACCCGCCGCGTCCTGCCGGTCGTAACGGTCGTCCGTCGCGGCCGGGGCCGCGTAGAAGCCGGTCACGCCGAGTTTGGCGGCGAGCCGCGGGGACTCGACGGGTTGGCGGTGTCGCGGCCAGTCCCCGATGCCGGTGGCGACGAACGACTCGCCCTGGATGTCCAGGACGGCGCCGACCCCGAACGGAAGCACCGTCTGTGCCTGGCGGACCCTCAGTCGTCGGCTCACTGGTCGCTTCCCTTCACCGTCACCTGGCACTCCCGGTCGACATTGCGCATCGAGTTCGGGGTCTCCCAGAGACCGCCGTACTGCTCGAAGCCCTTCAACAGGTTCAACTGGCCCTTGCCCTGACTGCGGTAGTGGAGATCCTTGCCGCCCGTCGCGGCCTCGCGCGCGGCGTGGTCCCAGTCGGTGAGCAGCTGGGCGAGTTCCGTCCGGATGCCGTCGGCGGCGCGTGGATCGCTTGCGGCGGCCCGGGCCACCAGCTCCTCGGCGAGGGACTCGGCGGCCGGCAGCACGTCGGGGAGACGGCCGGCCTGGTTCTCCTCGGACAGGCCGAGGCGATGGCGGACCAGGATGACCAGTGCGGCGTGCAGGGCGCGGCGCCGTGAGGGCATCGACCACGGAGTCACGCTGGTCGGCTCGACGTGCCGGTACAGCGAACGGTGGTACGTGCCGAAGGTCTCGTAGTGCGAGCGGTCGCGGGGCCGCGTCGCATTGAAGAACGCGACGACGAGGCCGGGCACGGTGTGGCGGCCCACCCGGCTGGTGGCCTGGATGTACTCGGCGGTCGTCTTCGGCTGGCCTTGCATGAGCATCAGCGCGAGCCGCTTCACGTCCACACCGACGGACAGCATGTTCGTGCACGGCAGGAAGGAAACCGCCTGTGGGTCGTCCCAGGACCGCTCCAACCGGTCGAGCAGGACGGGTTGCTCGGCGCGCGGCAGGTTGCTGGTCAGCTCCTGGACTTGGCGATCGGTCAACTCGCGGATGCCACGACCTTCGTCGAGCCCGGCGAGCTGCGCCGGGATGTCGTCGGCTGCCGCGGTGACGGTGCGGCCCAGTTCGCGCAGGCTGTGGTGGTAGGCGACGAGCGTCCAGTAGTCGTCCCGGTGCTCCTCCGGAAGCTCCCACGCGCCCTGGAGCATGCCGGCGGCCGTGGCCACGGCCGCACGGCCGGCAGTGTGGCCCTGGGCCATCACACCGACGTAGCGGCGGCCGGGCCGCGATGTGTCGGGTTCGGCGAAGTACGAGTGGCGGGCGTCCAGGCCTGCTGGCGGGAAGAGCTGCACGTCGCCCCCGTACAGGGCGCGGACCTGCGGGCCGGAGCGGCGGATGGTGGCGGTGGAGGCCACCACCTTGGGGCCGGTTCCGTCGGCGGTGGTGCACAGACCGAGCACTGCCGCTTCGTAGAGGCCGACCGTCGTGCCGAGTGGTCCGGTCAGCAGGTGCAACTCGTCCTGGATGACGAGTGACGGCTGGAGGTTGCCGGTGCCGGACCCGAAGAGCCTGCCGGCACACGGTTCCCAGGCAAGCCGGGCGAACTTGTCGACGGTGCCGAGGACGAAGGTCGGTGGCCGGTCGTACAGCTGCTGGTCCACCACGGCGACCGGCAGTTCGTCGTGGAAGGCGCATTCCTCGCGCGGACAGAAGAAGGCGAAGGAGTCCGCCGTGGCGCGCACCCCGTAGTCGCCGATGTCGGGTGACTTGTGGGACGGGAGGATACGGGTGCCGCACCACGGGCACCGGTCGAGGATGAACACGTCCTCGGGGCGGGCAGCGGCTCGGACCTCCTCGAAGAGGTCGCGGGCCGCGGTGTAGGAGTTCGGCGAGGTGGCCTCACCCACCCAGAGCCCGATCGAGAACGGTTCTGCTCCGAGGGCGCCCGGGTTCGCGCGCCGCAGGGTCTCCAGGGCGCACAGGGTGGTGGCGGCACGCTGGAACTGCTGGGTGGTGAGGAGGCTGAGCGTGTAGCGGCTCAGCACGGCGGTTCCGCCGCCGTTCGGCGCGCTGCGGCGCAGCAGCATCGCGAAGGAGGCGAGGAGGAGGTAGGCCTCGGTCTTGCCGCCACCCGTGGGGAACCAGATCAGGTCCACCACGTCCCGGTCGGGGTGGCCGGGGTCGGCCGTTCCGTCGAGTGCGAGCAGGAAGAAGGCGAGCTGGAAGGGGCGCCAGCTCGAACCGGCGTCCGGCTCGGGGTCGAGCAGCACGGGTTCGTGGCGGCTGCGGCGCTCGCCGGCCTGGTCGGCGCGGATGTGCCGCATCTGGAGCGCCATGGTGTGGTTGGCGGCGCGGAACGCCTGGAGCAGCTCTGGGCGGGACGGATCGCAGAGCGTCCGGACGCCGGACTCCATCCGGCGGACGGCCGAGCCGATGCGTTCCAGGATGCGTTCCGCGGCCTCTCGGCCCCAGCTGGGAATTTCCGTCCGGCATTGCTCCTCGTACCACGAACGGTAGTCAGCGGTGAACAGTGCGAGCTCGGAGCGGAGCTCGTCCACGGCCACGTCGGGGTCCGCGAGGTGCAGGAGGTTCAGCACCGGCGCGTTGACCAGTCCTGCCGCGCGGGTGGCCGGCACTTCGGCCTCCGGCATCACGGCCGCCCGCAGCGCGGCGATCCGCCCGCTCCCGTCCGACTCCTCCTCGACCGCGCAGCCGTGGCCGACGGCGTGCGTGCGGACGTGCCGGTACTGGAGACGGAGTTCCTGCTCCTCCGGGTCCCGGCTGGCGAGTCGCACGCTCGGGTACTGGAGGACTGAGCCGTCCACCGGTCGTGCGGTCAGCCCCACCTGGAACAGCATGCGGTCCCACTGCGCGACGCGGCCGACGGCCTGGCCGGTGCGCGCCGTGTTGACCAGGGCGATGGTGATCAGCTGTCCGGGGCCGAAGCCACGCCGCCGCACCCGGATCTCGGCGCGCCCGTCGAGGACGGTGATCTGCTCCCGCTCCGGTCCGATGAGGTGGGATTCCTCCGGCAGGGGAATCCGCTTCCACCGCCGACCGTGTTCGCCCTGCAACGTGGCGTAGCGGGCCCCGGAACACCGGACCTCGATGGTCGCGGCGTCGGTGTAGAAGCTGAACCCGAGGGAGGACGGCAGCCACGAGTTGGATTCGGGGACGGGGTCGGAGGAGGGGTTCGTGTCATTTGCGGTCGATTCCGTACCGGGGCCTTCCAGCTCCTCGGCGGAGACCGTCAGCCGCTGCTGGAGGTCGGCGTCCTGCGCGTAGAGCGTCCCCATCAGGTACTGGCGGTCAGGTGGAGTGTCGATGATCTCCTCCAACCCGTGGGCGGGGCCGACGAGCTGGCGCCGGAGGTAGGCGATGAGTTCGTCCCTGGGTTCCACACTGTCGTCCGTTCTCGGGTTCGGCTGTGCCGTGCTGTGGGGTGGTCGGGTCACGGTGCTGGGGCCGGTGGCGCCGGACGGGCCACCGGCCGTTTCCGGGTGGGCCGGGGTGGCGGCTGCCACCACATGCCCAGGGATTCCAGAACGATCCGACGATGAGTGGGCAACTCGGTCCCGTGGAAGCCTGCGATCTCGTACTGCTCGTCGACCCACTGGCCCAGTGGGAAGTCCCCCTCCCATTGGTCCGGCTCGGGAAGTCGGTCCCCTTCGCGCTCGCGGAAGGCTCGCAGGGCGTTCACGCCGGCTGACCAGTCCCGCTTGGCACGGTCCTTCGTGATCGCTTGCACCGCGTTGGACGACGCGGCGGTGACCCGCTTGTCGGTCAATATCCGGCGCAGCGCGAGGTACGGCGCACCGGCGGGGTCCGTGAAGGCGAGTTCCAGGACGGGCCGGACCTTCACCTCCAACTGGCGGACCCGTTCCCGGGTGATCCCGAGGTCCTTCCCGAGCTCGTCCAAGGTGGCCGGGTCCTGCCCGTCCAGCCCGTACCGCCTGGTGACGATATGGGCGTACCGGTCGGGCAGCGCGGCGATGGCCGCGTGCAGCTCCGCTTCGGTCAGGGCGTCGATGACTGTGCCCTCCACCCCCGGGATCGCGGTACGGGCTTCGATGAGGTCGCCGAGATGGACGCCGTCATTGATGATCCGGTCCAGCGAGTCGGTTCGGCGGCTGAGCCGTCGGACCTTCTCCACCGTGGCCACCGGGAGGTCGCAGGCCACCGCTACGTCGGCGGCCCGGATCGGGAGGCCCTGGGAGAGCAGGGATCGTTCGGCGCGGGCCACCTTCTGCATGACCTCGTGCATGTGCACCGGGATGCGGATGGCGCTGCCCTCGTCCGCGAGGGTCCGGCCGATCATCTGGCGGACCCAGGTGGTGGCGTAGGTGGAGAACTTGTTGCCCATGAGCGGGTCGAACTTCCGCGCAGCCCGCATCAGGCCCAGCATCCCGCTCTGCGCGAGGTCCTCGTACTCCAGTCCCTGGTCGGTGAACTGCCGCGCGAGGGAGTGGACAAGCCCCAGGTTGTGGACGACCAGGCAGTCCCGTGCCCGTCGCCGCTCGTTCGCAGGCGGGAGGCCGGACAGTTCCTCGTCGGTCGGTTCGATGCCCGCCTGCGCCACCCCGTCCCTCAGGAGTACGGCCAGGCCGATCTCCTCGTCCGCGGTGAGGATGCGCTTGGCCGGGTGGAGGTTGAAGCGGTCTGCGCTCAGCACGTTGCGGGCCGCAGTCACGGCTCGTTCCAGGTGGCCCGACGTGACCGGGGCCGCCTGCGCCGGGATCGTCACTGGGGCCTCCGGGGGAGCGCCGCAGTGAGCCGGTGTGGGAACGGACGCACCCGGCGGGGGAGCGATCCGGGCGCCCGATCGGAGCTCATCGGCCTCGGAGAGGGAGAGGCCGGTCAGCCGTGCGACCCCCTCCACGGCCCGCGCGTCGACCATCCCGGCGTCGTCGGCGAAGCGGTCCAGCAGTCGGCGTGCCATGTCCGTGCGAGGGGATCTGACTCGCTCCCGCTCGGCCTCCTGACGGGGCGGGTCGGCGATCCGGAGCTTCAGCGCGGTGAGGGCATCGGCCAGCCGACCGCGCGCCTTCTCACTCAGTCCCAGCGATTCGGTCTCACTGCGGAAGACCTGGTAGGGCACGACTCCGCGCACCTGTTTCGTCTGAAGGTCGGCGTACAGCCTGCCGAGGGCGGCCTTCAGGCTCGGGACCTGGTGGTCCAACATTCCCACCCCTTCACACGGAGGCGAGGCACGACTGCCTCGGAAGTGCGTACGCTGCGGGCTGCGAACCCAATGTACACACGTAGACTAGCGATCGCCTGTTAGCGCCGTCAACGTATTAATTGTTCAGTGTACGTTGCCCCGGGAATCGTGTACGGTTCCTCATGTAGCCGCCCTGCCTCGTCGCCCCGCGGCGGTCGTCGGTATGTGGGAGCGGCACGCGGCGTGGTGTGCGTCCGGAATCAGGGGTGTGGAGGAGTGACAGTGGGCCTTGAGCTGATCGGCGGCCGGTTCCGGCTGCTGGGGGCGATCGGTGCCGGCAACATGGGGGAGGTCCACAAGGCCGAGGACCTGAGGTCGTCCGCGGACGGGCCGGACCGTGTGGTCGCCGTCAAGACGATCCTTCGCCGCCGTTCCGGTGCGGCCGTCGACACCTACGGGGACACCAAGGCGGTCGAACGCTTCGCCCGCGAGGTGCGCATCATGCGCCGGCTGGACCATCCTCACCTCAGCCGCCTCATCGACGGCGGCGTGGATGACGACCGCGGCGGCCTGCCCTACCTCGCGATGGAATACCTCGACGGAGAGGTCCTGCGCGACCTGATCGAGGAAGAGGGGCGGCTTCCCGTCGCCTGGGTCGCCGCGATCGGCGCCCAGATCGCCGACGGACTCTCCGCCGCGCACGCGGCTGGCATCGTGCACCGCGACCTCAAGCCCGCCAACGTGATGCTGACCAGGGGCGGCGTCGTCAAGGTCCTCGACTTCGGCATGGGCCGGATCGTCGACGATCCCGAGGAGGCCAAGCTCACCAGCACCGGCGTCGCGGTCGGCACCGCCCGGTACATGGCACCCGAGCAGTTCAAGGCCGAGTCGGTGACCCAGGCCGCCGACCTCTATGCCCTCGGCTGTCTGCTCTTCGAAATGCTCACCGGCGTCGCGCCGTTCGTCGGCGAGGCGGCCTACGAGCTGGCGCGTAAGCACATCGAGGACAGCCCGACCCCGGTGCGCCTGATCCGGCAGGACGTGCCTGCGGAGCTGGCCCGCCTGGTCGATCGCCTCCTTGCGAAGCAGCCCGTTGACCGCCCTGCCGACGCCGTTGCCGTCCGCGACGCCCTCCTCCCGCTCGTCGACCGGGACGGCGGTGCCCAGCAGCTCCCCGCCTGGGGCGCGTTCGACCCTGTCCCGGTCCTGCCTGCCACGCGGCCCGCACCGACCGCACAGCCGGTGGTGTCCGCTGCCGAAGCGCCCGCAACTACCGCGGCCACCAAGGGCATGGACGTCTTCGGCGTCCACCGCCAGCTGATCGACGATTATCGCGCCTTCACCGAGGGCGGGACGGTCATTCGCGACGATCGGATCGCCGCATTCGTCGAGGACGACCTGGACGCCAAGTCCCAGTGGCCCGACCCCTGGCTGTCGTTGAACCCGTTCTTCGCCGGCGGTGGCACCGTCCTGGAGCTCGCAGGCCAGGATGTGCTGGACGAAGAGTGTGCGCGGATCTTCCAGGCGAACAAGACCGAGGGCGGCACGGTCTGTGACGGCCGTCCGCTGACCCTGCACCAGCACCAGCGCGAGGCACTCGCAGCGGCGCAGTCGGGTGCCTCGTACGTGCTGACCACCGGGACCGGCTCCGGCAAGTCACTCGGATACATCGTGCCGATCGTCGACAAGGTCCTGAAGGACCGCAAGGCCGAAGGCCCCTCGGCTGCCGTGGGGGTCCCCCCGGCCGGAGGCCGGGGGAGGGTCCGCGCGATCATCGTCTACCCGATGAACGCCCTTGCCAACAGCCAGCTCAAGGAGCTGGAGAAGTACCTTCGCGACGGCTACGGCAAGGGCCGGGAGCCCGTCACCTTCGGCCGGTACACCGGCCAGGAGGACGACGCGGCCCGCAAGGAGATCCGCGACAACCCGCCGGACATCCTGCTCACCAACTACGTGATGTTGGAGCTGATGCTCACGCGGCCCGATGACCGCAAGAGCCTCATGAAGATGGCCAGGGGTCTGGAGTTCCTGGTCTTCGACGAACTGCACACCTACCGTGGCCGCCAAGGCGCCGATGTCGCCCTGTTGATCCGACGGGTCCGTGAGACGTGCCAGGCCGGCCGGCTCCAGTGCGTCGGAACCTCAGCGACCATGTCGACCGAGGGCACGGCCGAGGAGCAGCGGAAGGTCGTTGCGAACGTTGCCTCGACCCTCTTCGGAGTGAAGGTCGAGCCCGGGAACGTCATCGGCGAGACCCTGGTGCGGGCCACCGACGACGCCCCGCCGACCGTCTCGCCCGAGCGTCTCAAGTCCCCGGCGGCGCCGCGGGCCTACGCCGACCTCGTCCGGGACCCGCTCGCCCGTTGGATCGAGACCCGCTTCGGGCTCGCCACTGACCCCGCCGAGGGCCGTCTCGTCCGTCGGAGGCCCGCCAAGATCGAGGAGGCCGCGGCGGAGCTGGCGGAGCAGAGCGGCGTGCCCGCGGAGCAGTGCGCCGCCGCGATCAGGGCCACCCTGGAAGCCGGCTCGCAGGCCCGGCACCCGGTTTCCGAGCGGTCCCTCTTCGCCTTCCGCCTGCACCAGTTCCTCTCCAAGGGCGACACCGTCTACACCACCCTGGAGGACAAGCTCTCCCGTCACCTCACCCGCGGCTACCAGCTCGAACAGCCCGAATCCGGCGGCAAGCTGCTGATGCCGCTCGCCTTCTGCCGCGAGTGCGGTCAGGAGTACCTCACGGTGTGGCGCACGGAGAAGGACGGCGAGGTCCGGTACGAGGCGCGGCGCGACACCTCGGCGACCGGCGGTCGTCAGGGCGACGGATACCTCTACGTCGACCACGACCGCCCGTGGCCCCGCGACACGGAGGCCGCGATCGCGGACCGCCGACTCCCCGAGTCCTGGCTGGAGATCGACGACCGCGGTCAGGAAGTCATCCGGAAGTCGCACCGCGACCGGGTGCCGCGGACCGTCATCGTGGACCCGTACGGCACCGAGGGATACGGCGAGTTGACGGCCGCGTTCATCCCGTCCCCGTTCCTGTTCTGCCTGCACTGCGGCGTCTCCTACGAGCAGACCCGCGGCCGGGACTTCGCCAAACTCGCCACCCTCGGCCAGGAAGGGCGCTCCTCGGCGACCTCGCTGATCTCCGCGTCCGTGGTCCGCTCGCTGAAGTCGGTGCCGGCGGAAGCCCTCGACAAGCGGGCGCGCAAGCTCCTCACCTTCGTCGACAACCGGCAGGACGCCTCCCTGCAAGCCGGCCACTTCAACGACTTCGTGCAGATCACCCAGGTGCGCGGCGCACTCTACCGGGCCGTCGTCGAGGCCGGAGAGGACGGCATCCACCACGAGGAGCTGGCCTCCGCGGTCGCCAACGCCCTCGCGCTCAACCCGGCCGACTACGCCGGCGACGCGGCGGACCTGCCGCCCGCCCTCGCCCGCAGCGCGGCGAAGACCCTGCGTGACGTCATCGCCTTCCGGCTCTACCTGGACCTCGAACGCGGCTGGCGCATCACCATGCCCAACCTGGAACAGACCGGCCTGCTGGAGATCGACTACCAGGACCTCCAGTGGGTCGCCGAGCACCAGGAGCGCTGGGAAGGCACCCACCAGGCGCTGCGCGACGCCGACCCGGCCCTGCGTGCCGAGATCACCAAGGCGCTCCTCGACGAGATGCGCCGCGCCCTCGCCATCGACGTCCAGTACTTCCGCGACGACTTCGACTCCCTCCAGCGGGCCAGCGAGGAACGCCTCATCGACCCGTGGGTGCTGACCAAGTCGGACAGCCCCAAGGTCGGCACCGCCTATCCCCAGCCCTCCCGCCCCGGGCTGGACCGCTCCGGCCTGTTCCTGTCGGCCGCGGGCAAGTTCGGCAAGTACCTTCGCCGGACCGACCGTGCGTTCCGCGAGCTTGACAAGGCCGACGTCCAGCTTGTCATCGAGCAGCTGCTGAAGGTGCTGGCGAAGGCCGGCCTGGTCCGGGAGATCTCGCAGACCCCGCAGCGCGCCGGCCGCTTCCACCGCCCCTCCGGGCCGGCCATCACCGGTTACCGGGTCGCCGCCCAGACCCTGGTCTGGCGCGCGGGCAAGGGTGAGCGGGGCGCCCACGACCCGCTCACCCGCACCTACGCCAGCGGTGACGGCCCCCGGGTCAACACCTTCTTCCGCGACCTCTATCGCAACGCGGCTACGGAGCTGGCCGGACTGTTCGCCCGCGAGCACACCGCCCAGGTCGACCCGACCGAGCGCGAGAATCGCGAAAGGGCCTTCCGGGAAGCGGAGTTGAAGCTTCTCTACTGCTCGCCGACGATGGAGCTGGGCGTCGACATCTCCTCGCTCAACGCCGTCATGATGCGCAACGTCCCGCCGACGCCCGCCAACTACGCGCAGCGCTCGGGGCGTGCGGGCCGTAGCGGCCAGCCCGCCCTGGTCACCACGTACTGCTCCACCGGCAACAGCCACGACCAGTACTACTTCCGGCGCTCGGAGCGAATGGTTGCCGGAGCCGTCGCCCCGCCGCGCCTCGACCTCGCCAACGAGGACCTCGTCCTCTCCCACGTTCAGAGCATCTGGCTGGCCGAGGCCGGCCTCAAGCTCGGCCGCGCGATCACCGAAGTCCTCGACATCTCCCACCCCGAGACCGGAGACCGCCCCAACCCGGCCCTCGACCTGCACCCCGACCTCCACGCCGCGTCGCGGGACGCCGCCGCCCAGACCCGTACGATCGCCGCCGCCTACCAGGTGCTCGGCCCGTTGGTGCCCGAATTCGCCCGGACCACGTGGTGGGACGAGCGGTGGATCGAGGACCGGGTGCGTACCGTCCCCGAGCGGTTCGACGATGCCTTCGACCGCTGGCGTGACCTGTACCGGGCCGCGCTGGACGACCAGTACGTCCAGAACAAGCGCGTCCTCGACCACAGCCTCACCGAGGGCGACCGCCGGCGCGCGGTCGGCCGGCGCCGGGAGGCCGAGATCCAGCTCAACCTCCTCAAGAACGAGAGCGCGGAGAACAAGTCCGTGCTCTCCGACTTCAACCCCTACCGCTACCTCGCCTCCGAGGGCTTCCTGCCGGGGTACTCCTTCCCCCGCCTGCCGCTCGCCGCGTACATCCCGACCACGGGCCGCCGCCATGGCGACGGAGACTACCTCCAGCGCCCCCGCTTCCTCGCCATCCGCGAGTTCGGCCCCGGGGCGCTGATCTACCACGAGGGCGCCCGCTACCAGGTCACCCGCATCCAGCTCCCGCCGGACGCCTCCGGAGACATCACCACCAGCGAGGCCCGCCGCTGCGACCACTGCGGCTACCACCACGACCCGCGCGAGCGCGACGACCGCTGCCAGATGTGCGACGAGCCGCTCGGCGCGGCCACCTACGGCCTCCTCCAGCTGCACACCGTCTACACCCAGCGCCGTGAGCGCATCTCCTCCGACGAGGAGGAACGGCGCCGCGCCGGCTACAAGCTGGAGACCTCCTACGCCTTCCAGAACCGCGGCACCCGCAAGGGCCGCCAGGACGCCCGGGTCACCGACGACTCCCGTCCGCTCGCGGCGCTGGCCTACGGCGACTCCGCGACCGTCCGGATCACCAACGTCGGCCGGCTGCGCGCCAAGAAGGACGACCCGGCCGGCTACTGGCTCGACGCCGCCGACGGCCGCTGGATGAACGACCGCGACGCGGCCGACGCCTCCGGCGACTCCACCGAGCTGCCGGTCGTCGACGCCGACGGCAACGAGAAGCGCCGCAAGAAGCGCGTCATCCCCTACGTCGAGGACCGCCGCAACATCCTCGTCCTCACCCTCGACGAGCCGCTCCCCGAGCCGATCGCGCTCTCCCTCATGTACGCCCTGGAACGCGGCATCGAGGCCGCCTTCGAACTGGAGGACTCCGAACTCAACAGCGAACTCCTCCCGCCGAACGACGGCCCGCGCAACCGCTTCCTCTTCACGGAGGCCGCCGAGGGCGGGGCCGGCGTGCTGCGCCGCCTCCAGTCCGAGTCGGACGCGCTCGCCAAGGCCGCCCGCCAGGCGCTCGCGATCTGCCACTTCGACGAGACCGGGGTCGACCAGGGCGGTCCCCACCCGGACCGCAAGTGCGAGCGCGGCTGCTACGAGTGCCTGCTGACCTACGGCAACCAGCTCAACCACGCGCTCATCGACCGCCGCACGATCAGGGCCCTGCTGCTCCGGTTCGCCGCTGGCGTTGCCAAGCGCGACCAGCGCGGCGAGTCCCGCAGCGAGCAGTTCCGCCGGCTGCTCGCCGAACAGAGCCCGGAGCCGGGTGCCCAGCCGGGCGAGGCGCCTGAGCTCGGTGAGCTCGTGGACGTTCAGACCCCGGTGGAGCGCGACTTCGTGACGTGGCTGAAGGAGCGCGGCCTGCGTCTTCCCGACGAGACCCAGACCCTGATCACCGAGGCCAACGCGATGGCGGACTTCGTCTACCGGATGCCCGGGGTGAAGCTGGCCATCTTCGTGGACGACCCCGAGGTCGAGCACACCGCGCTGCGCGACGAAGACGCCAAGGAACGCCTTCTCGACGCCACCTGGGACGTGATCCGCTTCCCGCTCGACGGAGACTGGGAGGCGATCGTGGCCGAGAGCCCCCGCTACTTCGGCACCGCCCACCCGATCAGCTGACCGACGGAACCGACGAACCACTCGACGAGGACCCACCTGATGACACCCGCCTACTCCGCCGGTTCCCTGGTCACCGCCCGCGGCCGCGAATGGGTCGTGCTGCCCGAGAGCGAATCCGACATGCTCGTGCTGCGCCCCCTCGGCGGCTCCGACGACGACATCGCCGCCGTCTTCCCCACCTTCGAGGACGTCAAGTGCGCCCAGTTCGCCGCCCCCACGCCCGACGACCTCGGTGACCAGCGCGCCGCCGGCCTGCTCCGCTCCGCCCTGCGGATCGGCTTCCGCTCCGGCGCCGGCCCGTTCCGCGCGCTGGCCGGGATCGCCGTCGAACCGCGCGCGTATCAGCTGGTGCCGCTGCTGATGGCGCTACGCCAGAAGACCGTCCGGCTGCTGATCTCCGACGACGTGGGCATCGGCAAGACCGTCGAGGCGGGCCTGATTGCCAGTGAACTGCTCGCCCAGGGCGAGGCGAAGGGCTTGGCCGTGCTCTGCTCGCCGGCCCTGGCGGAGCAGTGGCAGGCCGAGCTGCGCACGAAGTTCGGCATCGATGCCGAACTCGTGCTCTCCTCCACGGTTTCGCGTCTTGAGCGCGGACTGGACCTCGGCCAGTCGATCTTCGACCGGTACCCGAACGTCGTGGTGTCGACGGACTTCATCAAGTCCCCGCGCCACCGCGACGACTTCGTGCGCCACTGCCCTGATCTGGTCATCGTCGACGAGGCGCACACGTGTGTCGCCGCCGACGACGCTGCGGGTTCTGGTGGTCGGGCCTCGCAGAACCAGCTGCGGTACGAACTGCTGCGCCGGGTCGCCGAGAAGGCCGACACGCACCTGCTGCTGGTGACCGCCACCCCGCACAGCGGCAAGGAGTCCGCGTTCCGCAACCTGCTCGGCCTGGTCAAGCCCGAGCTGGCCGCCGTCGACCTGGACAGCAAGCGTGGGCGTGAACTGCTCGCCCAGCACTTCGTCCAGCGCAAGCGCGCCGACATCCGCCAGTACCTGACGAAGGAGGACGGCCTCAGCGACGACAGCCTCGCCGAGAAGACCGCCTTCCCTACCGACCGGTACTTCAAGGACGAGACCTACAAGCTCTCCCCGGCCTACCGCGCACTCCTCGACGACGCCATCGCCTACGCGAGCGACCGCGTCGAGGCGGCCGGGGTGAAGGGCAAGCGCGAGGCCCGCATCGCCTGGTGGTCCGCGATCGCGCTGCTGCGCTCGCTGGTCTCCTCGCCGCGTGCCGCCTCCCAGACGCTGACCACCCGGTCCGCCACCGCCGTCGCCGCGAGTGCGGAGGAGGCGGACCGGCTCGGTGCGCCGCTCACCAGCGACTCTGCGGACAGCGACACCCTGGAGGGCCTGGACGTCGCGCCGGGAGCTGAGACCGATGATGCGGGGGCCCGGCTGGCCGCCCTTGCC
Organism: Kitasatospora sp. NPDC048296; assembly: GCF_043201815.1. Classification (NCBI taxonomy): domain Bacteria; kingdom Bacillati; phylum Actinomycetota; class Actinomycetes; order Kitasatosporales; family Streptomycetaceae; genus Kitasatospora; species Kitasatospora sp. NPDC048296. Next base: position 5,776 of record NZ_JBICZB010000066.1, on the reverse strand, counting down.
GAGCGGGCCGCAGGGCTGGAGGGCACCGAGCACGACCTCAAGCTCAAGGCGCTGATCAAGCACCTCAAGGCGCTGCTTGCCGATGGCTACAACCCGATCGTCTTCTGCCGCTACATCCCGACGGCGGAGTACGTCGCCGAGGCGCTCCAAGGGAAGGGCGGGATCAAGGCCACGGTTGCTGCGGTCACCGGCACCCTCTCGCCGCAGCAGCGCATCGAACGCATCGAGCGGCTCGCCGAGGAGGCGGGGGAAAGCCTGGCGGCGCGACGGGTGTTGGTCGCGTCCGACTGCCTGTCGGAGGGTGTCAACCTCCAGCACCACTTCGATGCGGTCGTCCACTACGACCTCGCCTGGAACCCGACCCGGCACGACCAGCGCGAGGGGCGCGTCGACCGGTACGGGCAGAAGCGCGACGAGGTCCGCGTCATAACGCTGTACGGGGCCGACAACGGCATCGACGGCAAGGTGCTTGAGGTCCTGATCAAGAAGTACCGGCAGATCCGTAAGGACCTGGGCATCTCGGTGTCCGTTCCGGACGAGACCTCGGCGGGTGTCACGGACGCAATCGTCGAGTGGCTGCTGATGCGGGGGCGGGAGGGACAGCAGGAGGGGCTGTTCGCGGTCGACGACCTGGTCGATGCGAAGGCCGCTGAGCTGGAGAAGGACTGGAACTCGGCGGCCGAGCGGGAGACTGCCTCCCGCTCCCGATTCGCCCAGCGCTCCATCCATCCGCAGGACGTGGCGCGTGAGGTCGCCGCGATCCGTGACGCCCTGGGCAGCGCGGGAGAGATCCGCACCTTCGTGCGGGACTCGCTCAACGCTCTCGGGGCAGTTCTGCGGGACAGCGGGGATGGGGATTTCACCGCAGAGGTTTCGGGTGTCCCCGCTGGCCTGCGCGACGCCCTGGCCCCGGTCGTGGGCGGTGATGCGGTCGAGACCGGCCGGCCGATCCCGTTCCGTGCAGACCCGGCGGTCGGCCGGGGTGAGGCCGCGCTCGTCCGTACCGACCCGGTAGTGGGTGCCCTGGCCGGCCATGTCCTCAACGCTGCCCTCGACACGCTGGCCGAAGGGAGCCGACCGGCCCGGCGCTGTGGTGTCGTGACGACGGACGCGGTGTCGGTCCGGACGACACTGTTGCTCGTCCGCTACCGGTTCCACTTGACGCTGCCCTCGCGGAGCGAGAAGGACAAGGAGATCGTGGCCGAGGACGCCCGGCTGCTCGCTTTCCAGGGCGCGCCGAAGAACGCCGTCTGGCTGCCCGATGGGGAGGCGCTGGCTCTGCTCGGCGCTCAGGCCACCCTCAACACCGACGTGCACTTCGGCGAGCGGACGATGACCCGGATCCTGGGACAACTCCCGGACGTACAGGGCTACCTGGAGTCGCACGGCGAACAGCTCGCCGCTGATCTCGACGCGTCCCACCGCCGTGTCCGTGAGGCCACCGGCGAGATCGTCCGAGGACTGCGCGTGCGCGCTCAGCAGCCCGCCGATGTGCTCGGTGCCTATGTCTACCTGCCCGCGACCACCTCGACCGGAGAGGGCGCCTGATGTCCGCCACCACTCGCACCCAGGTCTTCTCCGCCGTCCACACGGTGGGAGGGCTGTTGCCTGCCGACATACTGGTCCGGATCGCCGAGGGAAAGGACGTCTCCGGCGCCAAGCCCGCCGACTACGGCGTCATCGGCTCGCGGTCTGTGCGCGACGACGCCGAACGGCACTGGGACTACCTCAAGGGCGTCTGGCGAGAGCTTCGGACTCGCCTTCCCGAGGATCCCGCCACGGGGGATCCCGCCGCAGACCCGACGGGCCTCGCTACCGCCCAGTGGCTGGAGCCGCTTTTCGCCGAGCTGGGCTTCGGGCGGCTGACGGCCGTGGGGGCCGCTGGCATTCCCGCTGACAGCGACGCGGAGAAGTTGTTCGCCGTCAGCCACCGCTGGCAGCATACGTTGATCCACCTCACCCCCTGGAACGCCGACCTCGATAAGCGCCCTGGCGGGAACGGCACCGTCCCGCCGCAGTCGATGCTCCAGGAGTGCCTCAACCGCACTGAGGCGCACCTATGGGGTGTGCTCTCAAACGGCCGTCGGTTGCGGCTCCTTCGTGACTCCAGCGCGTTGGCGACGGCCTCGTACGTGGAGTTCGACCTTGAGGCGATCTTCGACGGCGAGCTCTTCAGCGAGTTCGTGCTGCTCTACCGGCTGCTGCACGTCTCGCGGTTCGAGGTGGCGGAGGGCGCGGCAGCCTCTGCGTGTCGGCTGGAGAAGTGGCGTACAGAGGCCATCGCCTCTGGGACACGAGCCCTGGACCAGCTCCGCAAGGGAGTTCAGGACGCCATCACCACTCTGGGTACCGGCTTCCTCCGCCACCCCGACAACGCTGCTCTGCGCGAGAACCTCAAGGCCCAGGACCTGCACAACGCGCTGCTGCGCCTGGCCTACCGACTGCTGTTCCTCTTTGTTGCCGAGGATCGCGACGTACTGCACGCGCCCGAGGTGGGGGAGCAGGAGCGCGAGCGGTACGCCACGTACTTCTCCTCCGCCCGGCTCCGCGACCACGCGCGGCGTCGGCGCGGTACGGCGCACGGTGACCGGTGGCAGGCCCTACGGGTCGTCCTCGACGCGCTGGGCGACGAGAACGGCCGCCCGGAGCTCGGACTGCCGGGGCTTGGAGGCCTGTTCACGAACAGCGATGCGGACGCCCCGCTGAACGGTCTGTCCCTGTCGAACGAGTACCTGCTGACGGCGGTTCGCCACCTCGCCCAGGTACGGGACACAGGATCGAGCCGCTGGCGGGCCGTCGACTACCGTCACCTGGACGCGGAGGAACTGGGCTCCATCTACGAGTCCCTGCTCGAACTCGTACCGCAGCACAGCGCGGTGGACCGCACCTTCAAACTGGTCGAGCTGGCCGGCAATACCCGCAAGACCACGGGCTCTTACTACACCCCGTCCTCGCTGATCGACTGTCTCCTCGACTCGGTGCTCGACCCGGTCATCGACGGCGCCGTCAAGCGCGGCGAGCAGGCTGTCGCCGCCGCGGGCCGACCTGACCCGGCGGATGACATCGTTGCCGAGCTGCTCGCGCTGACGGTCTGCGATCCCGCCTGCGGCTCAGGCCACTTTCTCGTCGCCGCCGCCCGCCGCATCGCCAAGCGCGTTGCGGCGGTCCGGGAACGCAACCCCGAGCCGACGCTTGGCGCCGTCCGCCACGCCCTTCACGAGGTCGTCGCCCGTTGCATCTACGGTGTGGACCTCAACCCGATGGCTGTTGAACTGGCCAAGGTTTCGCTGTGGCTGGAGGCCCTGGAGCCGGGAAAGGCGCTGAGCTTCCTCGACGCGCACGTGAAGCACGGCAACGCGCTAATCGGGGCGACGCCCGCAGTTCTGCGGAACGGCATCCCGGACGAAGCCTTCAAACCGATCGAGGGCGACGACAAGAAGATCGCCAAGTCGCTGGAAAAGCAGAATAGGATCGAACGAACCGGCCAGCGCGGTCTTTTCAGCCTCACCGCTGAGACTCGGGTCGCGAACACAAGGTTCGCTACGGAGCTGCATCGCATCACCATGGCCTCGTCTGACACTTTGACAGAGGTGCGCCGCCAGGAGGCCGCTTACCGGGGCTGGGAGGCGTCGGCGGAGTATGTGCGTGCCCTGCATGTAGCGGATTCCTGGTGCGCGGCTTTCATGTGGCGCAAGAACAACGATGCCCCGCCAGCCGTGACCGAGGAAGTCTTCCGAAACATTCAGGACTCGGAGCTGGGCGGAGTTTCTCAGAGCACTCACGAAGAGATTATCGCCCTTCGCGACCAGTATCGCTTCTTCCATTGGCACCTGGAGTTCCCAGAGGTTTTCTCAGTATCGGAGTCTGGCGCTGACACAGGCAACTCGACAGGTTGGTCTGGCGGCTTCTCGTGCGTCCTTGGGAATCCCCCATGGGGGAATGTTGAATTTAATGAAAAAGAATTCTTTGAGGTGAGATCGCCGACGATTTCAAGCGCTATTGGCGCCCGAAGGAAGGGCCTTATTTCAAGGCTTGAAGAATCCGATCCGGACACCTTTTCCGAATATCGCGAAGCCCTCCGCATGGTCAAGTCGATCCCTCATTTTGTGAGTAACTCCGGCTTGTATCCTCTATACACAAGGGGAATGCGCGAGGTTAAGGGCGCTAATCGTTATAAGCTTGATGCTCTCTTTGTGGAGGCGAGTAGGGAGGTTGTTTCTGCTCGCGGCCGACTGGGGCTTCTTGTTCCTACCGGCATTGCCACGGACGTGGTGGCACAGTTCTTGTTCCGGGACATGGTTGAGGGCGAGTCGCTTGTGGCTCTGTATGACTTTGAGAACGGAGCCCCCCTTTTTCCTGCGGTGCATCGGTCATTTAAGTTCAGCATCATCTCCCTCGTGGGCCGCGCCCAGCGGGAGAAGGCGGCTGGATTTGCGTTCTTTCTTAACGACCCAGTGGAGCTTGAGGACTCGGATAAGATCTTCTTCATGACTCCGAGGGAGATTTCTATTCTGAGCCCCAATACCGGAACATGCCCTGTGTTTCGGAGTCGCCGCGACGCTGAGATTTCCATCGATGTCTACAGTCGCATCCCCGTCCTTGTGGAGATTGGCGGAGTTCGCGGGAATCCCTGGGGGGTGAGGCTTGCGCAAGGTCTCTTCAATATGACGGATGACACTGCCCTCTTCCATACTCGTGACGATCTTCAAGATGATGGCTGGCACTTTGAGGGGAGTAGCTTCTCAAAGGGTGGCTCCGTGATGCTCCCTCTCTACGAGGGCCGAATGGGGCATCAGTACTCGCATCGGTTCAGTGACTCGAGCGGTTCGCGGGAGTCAACGCTTGATGACCTTAAGCAAGAGGAATTCGTCGTCGAGCCGCAGTATTGGGTTTCTTTGGAGGAGACGCAGAGGCGGCGGGAAAGGCGCCAGTTCGATTGCCAGACGGGAATGTTGGGTCATCGGCGAGTCGCCCGTAACAACGATGAGAGGACATGCATTGCTGCCATCATTCCCTGGGTGGCGGCCTCCTATGGGTGGATTATTTCGGCCGGTCCGGATGCGCAAGGTCTCACGCTTCTTGCGGCAGTCTACAATTCATTCGCCTATGACTACTTCCTGCGTAATAGCTTCAGTCAGCCTAGTATTCCACTGAGTACCTCGGAGCAGATTCCAGTTCCGGGTCCTGGGCAGTTGGCCGTCCATGCAACCTCTATCGCAGGACGGGTCCTGGAGCTTACTTATACGGCACATGACCTGACACCATTTGCTCGAGACTTTGGCGACACGGGCGCCCCTTTTTGCTGGGACGAGGATCGCCGTACGGTCATCCGCGCCGAGCTCGACGCTCTCTTCTTCCATCTCTATGGCATCTCCCGGGGCGACGTCGATTACATCCTCGATACCTTCCCCATCGTCAAGCGCAAGGACGAGGCTAAGTACGGCATCTACCGCACCAAGGAACTGATCCTTTCCATTTACGACCGCATGGCCGCCGCCGGCATCAGCCTCACCAGCCCCCTCATCGACGGCGAGAACTTCACATCCGCCCTCACGCCGCCCCCCGGTCAGGGCCCCCGCCACCCCTCTGCCGCCGATGAGGGGCCGCACTAACGACAGCACCACTGCGGTGGGGGGGGGGGGGGGGGGGGGGGGGGGGCGGGGGGCCGCCGGGGGGGCGCGGGGGGGGGGGGGGGGGGGGAGTCGAAGACCAATAAAAATAACAAACCACCCACACACACTAAGAGTGGGAGGGTTGGGATCGAGAGAGCTCGGGC